>JBJMTO010000152.1:0-3123 GCA_045811665.1 Bradyrhizobium sp. | reverse complement strand
TGCGGTATGTTCGCGGTGGCGAACGGGGCCGGCGGTCTCGTTGCCGCCCGCGCGCTGCTGGGTTTCGGCACTGCTTCTTTCCTGATGGCGCCGGTTGCGCTTTACGCGCGCTGGTTCCCGCCGGAGCAATTTTCGACCCTCGCCGGGATCCAGCTTGGCCTGGGCTCCTTTGGGGCGATCTTCGCAACCGCGCCGCTGGCCTACGCCACCGCGAGCTTCGGCTGGCGGATGACGTTTCTCGGCGTCGGCGGCTGCGCCGCCCTGATCGGCGTACTGGTCTGGCTGATCGTCACCGACGACCCGCCTGGAGTGAAATCGACACCGCACAACGAGACCTTACGCGAAAACATCGCCGGCATCTGGCAGGTGATCCGCACGCCGTCGATGGTCCGCGTCTTCATGGCGCAGCTTTCGAGCTATCCGAGCTTCGTGCTGATTGTGGGGCTTTGGGGCGGCCCGTACCTGACCCATGTCTATGGCCACGATATCAAAGGCCGCGGCGACATCCTGTTCATCGCGGCGCTGACGCAGGTGCTGGGCTCGTTCTTCTGGGGCCCGACCGATCGGTTGTTCGGCCGCTACAAGGTGCCGGTGCTGATCGGCCTCGGCATCTGTTTCACGTCACTGGTGCTGCTGGTGACGCTCGGCACGCTGTCGCTGCCGTTGCTTCTGATCGTGTTTGCAATGATCGGCTTTTCCACCGGCATGACATCGGTGGTGATGTCGCACGGCCGGTCGCTGGTGGCGCCGCACCTGCTCGGGCGCACCATCACGCTGCTCAACATTGGCACCATGGGGGGCGGTTTTCTGGTCCAGTTCGTCAGCGGGACCATCATCAATCTGTTTCCGACCGAGGCCGGCGCCTATCCGCTGGAGGCCTATCGTGTTGTTTTTGCACTGCAAGCGGTTCTCGTAGCGGCCGGGTTCCTGGCCTATTGGGGCAGCCGGGAAAGCCACCCAGGCCGCTAAAACGGCCCTGCGTGGGGTTATGAACAGCCATGCGGAACAATGGTCAACGGCGCTTGCGTTTTGTGCGGTGCGGGAGCATATTGGTGCAGCGCGGTATCGGGCTTCGGCCCGGTTCTCCGCCGCCCTCCTTGGGCGTTTCCTCCCTAGACTTGGGCCGTCGGCTTGCCGACGGCCCTTTTTTCTTGTGCGGCGCCTTCGCCCCTCGGGCTATTCGGCCGCGGCGCGATAGGGCCGCAGCTCCTCCGGCGGGATGGCGGCGAGCCGCTCCGCCAGGGTCGCGAGGTCAGCGGCCAAGCGGTCGAAGCCCGCCGAGCGCTCAAAGTGGCGCTCGTTCATGTAGAGCGCGCGGTTGAATTCGAGCTGGATGGCATGCAGGCCCCCGGCCGGGTTGCCATAATGCTCGGTGATGAAGCCGCCAGCATAGGGCTTGTTGCGGCTGACCGCGTAGCCCTGCTGGCGCAACGTCGTCTCGATCACCTCCGACACCACAGCGACGCAACTCGTTCCGTAGCGATCGCCCAGCACCACATCAGCGCGCGGACGGTCGTCCTTCGGTCCGGTGGACGACGGCATCGAATGGCAATCGATCAGCATCGCCGCGCCGAATTCGCGATGCACCCGGGTGAACAGTCGGCGCAACGCGCGATGATAGGGCTTGTACAAATTCTCGATGCGGCGGAGCGCGTCGTCGACCGAGATGCGCTGTTCGTAGATTTCCTGCGCATCGCCGACCACGCGGGCGACGGTGCCGAGGCCGCCGGCGACCCGCATCGAACGGGTGTTGGCAAAGGACGGCAGCCGGCCCTCGAACATGCGCGGATCGAGTTCGTAGGGCTCGCGGTTGACGTCGACGAAGCAGCGCGGGAAATGCGCCCGCATCAGTGGATAGCCGCGCGCCACCACGCCGAGCGTGAGGTCATCGACGAAGCAGTCCTCGGAGCGGCGCAAGGTCGTCAGGTCGAGCCGGGAGCTTTGCAGGAAGGCCCGCGGATAGACGCGGCCGGAGTGCGGTGAGTTGAATAGTACCGGTCCGCGCGCTTGCTCGGGCTCGATGATCTCGAACGGCGGATCGAGCTCGTCTGGCGACTGGTCCATGGGGCGCGGGTTCTCGGGGAAGCAATGGCGGGTCAAGTGGCGGCGTCAATCCTGGTTCCGTCTCGACTCGCATTGTCTACGCCGGGAACGGTGCTGCCAAGCGTCCTTTCACCGCTTGTTTACCAGCATTTCGGCTAATGGGAGGCGGCGGCCGGACTGCGGCAAAATCGCGTAGATTCGCGGCACAACGGTTGCCCAAAGCGGCCCAGGACGTGCAAGCTATGGCGGCATGTGGCAGCATTGTAACGAGGCGTTAGCGTGCGGCCGTTAGAAAGTGCCACACGAGGGCGGTTGGGCAGATGGCACAAAGCGAACAGAACGCGAAAATCCTTCTTGCGGAAGACGACAACGATATGCGGCGCTTCCTCGTGAAGGCGCTGCAGAACGCGGGGTTCGAGGTCATCTCCTATGACAACGGCCTGTCCGCGTATCAGCGGCTGCGCGAGGAGCCGTTCCAGCTCCTGCTCACCGATATCGTGATGCCCGAGATGGACGGCATTGAGCTGGCGCGCCGCGCGGCCGAGCTCGATCCCGACATCAAGATTATGTTCATCACCGGCTTCGCCGCAGTGGCGCTGAACGCGGATTCGGCCGCGCCCAAGAACGCCAAGGTGCTGTCCAAGCCGATCCATCTGCGCGACCTCGTCAACGAGGTCCATAAGATGCTGGTCGTGGCGGCCTGATTTCGGCCGCTTGCCTGACCTGCCCATAGCCGATAAGACCAACGCATCGTGGGCGGGGTGCGTAGCTCAGCGGAAGAGCACTACCTTGACATGGTAGGGGTCACAGGTTCGATCCCTGTCGCACCCACCACCGCGGGTTTCCATGACCCTGAGGGGGCTAGCCCCACTTGCATGCAAGTGTGCAAGCGGAGCCGCCGCGCGGGCGATAGGCTCCCCTTCGACAGTGAGTTTACGATTTCGAACGTCATGGGCAGGTCATGCGCTGTCGGCGCAACGGGGCCATTCATTTAGAGACATTATACCTTTGCATGATCGCTCGTAATTCAGATCTGGATCTAAATTCCGTAAGAACTTTTCGCGATGCGCTACCTTTTCG
>JBJMTO010000151.1:0-38291 GCA_045811665.1 Bradyrhizobium sp. | reverse complement strand
AAATGTCCTTGCATCAGAGCGTGTTTTCTCGAACGATGCACCCAGAGCGTGCGACTGATGTGTGACGGCGGAAGGCCGAAACTGATCAAGCCGCCCGGACGCACATCGAAGGAGAACGACCATGTTACGCAAACTTACTCTCGCACTGCTTGCCGCCTTTGCCCTCAGCGCCGCGCTGGCACCCAGCACCGCTTCCGCCCGTAGTAGCGGATGGAGCGGATCGGGTGGCAGCCGCAGTTTCCATGATCACCGCCCGCGGTTGGGAACGCGCTTCATCGGTCCCGCCGTACAAAAAGATTTCCGTCGTCACCATTGGCATGGCATCGGCTACATCGGCCCGGCCTATGTTGGCGCCACTTATCTCGGGCCCGGCTATCTTGATCACGGCTGCTATGTGGTGCGTCGCGTACGCACTCCTTACGGCTATCGTCTGCGCACCATCAACGTTTGCGTATATTATTGATTGAACCTCGGTTCGCTCACTTCTGAAAGCTCCGGTCGCTTGCCAGCGGCCGGGGTTTTCGCTTTCCGGTCGTCACACGCGAAGCACTCGGACGCCGGCTCCGGATTATTGCATCGCAACTTTCAATTCACCAATGAGAGCAAGTGAATTGACTTGACCGTCGCCGATACGGGAATATTGCTCCAATTCCGCGGGGACCGGGAGTCAACAAAGTTTCGGAGGAAGCAGAAATGCTCGACAGACGAGAGATGATGAAGCGCGCCGGAGTGGCGGCGCTCGCGACCGGGTTTGGTTCCTCGAAGCTGCTGGCGCTGCAAAGCACGACGCTACCCATCGGCAACGGCGAGCGGCCGCTGGTGACATATCCGCAGAAGCGACCGATGATCGGCCTGACCAGCCGGCCGCCGCAGCTCGAGACGCCTTTTTCCGTTTTTAACGAGGGCCCGATTACGCCAAACAATGCTTTTTTCGTCCGCTATCACCTGGCGCAAGTGCCGCTCGATATTGATCCGGACAAATTCACGGTGGAGATCAAGGGCAAGGTCGATCGTCCACTCAAGCTGTCACTGAAGGATATAAAGAAGCTGCCCGCGGTCGAACTGGTTGCGGTCAATCAATGCTCGGGCAACAGCCGCGGCTTTTTCGATCCGCGCGTTGCCGGCGGCCAATTGGGCAATGGCGCAATGGGAAACGCGCGCTGGCGAGGCGTGCCGCTGAAGACCGTGCTCGATAAGGCCGGCGTGCAGCAGGGCGTCAAACAAGTCAGCTTCAACGGCATGGACCAACCCGTCACCGACAAGACCCCGGATTTCGTCAAGGCGCTCGACATCGATCATGCGCGCGACGGCGAGGTGATGCTGGCCTACGGTATGAATGGCGCGGATTTGCCGGTTCTCAATGGCTTTCCACTGCGGCTGGTCGTGCCGAGCTACTACGGCACTTATTGGGTCAAGCATCTCAACGAAATCACAGTGCTTGATAACGTGTTCGACGGCTTCTGGATGAAGAGCGCCTATCGGATCCCCGACAACGACTGCCATTGCGTTGAGCCGGGCACCGCGCCCAAGGCGACCATCCCCATCAACCGATTCACGGTGCGCTCGTTCATCACCAATGTGACCGATGGCGCAAAGCTGAAACGGGGCGGAACGACGTTGAAGGGGATCGCCTTCGACGGCGGCAAGGGCATCAAGGAAGTCGCGGTCTCCATTGATGGCGGAAAGACCTGGAACACGGCAAGACTCGGCAAGGATCTCGGCAAATATTCATTCCGCGAATGGCAACTGCCTGTGAAGCTTGGGGCCGGCTCCCACGAGCTCAGGGCTCGCGCCACCAACAATGCGGGCGACACGCAACCCGCCGAGGCAAAGTGGAATCCGGCCGGCTACTTGCGCAACGTCGTCGAAACCGTTCGCGTCACGGCAGCGTAAGGAGGATTGTGATGAATCGTCTTTTTGCTCTCGCGCTTCTCCCCGCCATAGCCGCCATCACCGCGCTGAGTCTCGGCTCGCTAACCGCGGCTCCGGTCAACTACAAACTCCCTGAGGAAACCGTCGCGCTAAAGCCCGGACCCAATCTTGAGGTCGTGAAGAACAACTGCACGGCCTGTCATTCGCTGGACTACATCAGCACCCAGCCGCGCGGGCCGAAATTCAAAAAGGATTTCTGGCAGGCCGAAGTGACCAAAATGATCAAAGTGTACGGCGCGCCCATCGACGATGCGGACGTTCCCAAGATCGTCGACTATCTTACGGCGACGTACTGAATTGGATGGATGAGCCGAACCCGCGCCCCACACGCGGCCGCGTCACGGCGCGGGTGCCCTCATTCAGTAAAACTTAACGATCAGCATTTCGCGGTCATTTGCCGCGTCAAATGCTCGCAAAGTACTGAAAAACTGCCAATCGGCCGCCATATTGAACATTTTCGCCAAGATCGAACTGAGGTTTAAGCTATCATGGCTGCCCTATACCGCGTATCGTGCGGCCGTCGGACATGCCGGTTTGCGGGGATCGGCAGTCCGTTTTTATTTTTGATCCCGCGGAGACGACGTGATGGCTAAAGGTACTGTGAAGTGGTTCAACGCGACCAAGGGTTTTGGCTTTATTCAGCCCTCCAGTGGCGGCAAGGACGTATTTGTTCATATTTCTGCGGTCGAGAAAGCTGGCCTTTCCTCGCTCAATGAAGGACAGACCGTGGAATACGAAGAGGTTGCCAACCGCGGCAAGACCTCCGCCGAGAACCTTAAGGTTTGACGCGCCAGCCCGGCCGATGACAGCGCCCTCTCGGACGCAATCCGGGAGTGGAGCTTCTCAAAAAATCATAAAACTTCAGTCGGCGAGAGTGAGCACCGTTAGGTGACCCATTTTTCGAGCTTGATTTGTTTTGGCCGCAGGCAGTAGCCGCGCGCTGCAGCTCACCCGCCCGAAAATCTTGTCCCGAGGCTAAGCTTTCGGCCGACGATGCCCATGTCGCATCGTCATTTTCTTGCGAACGGCAAGAGCATCCTTATTTTGCAAACCGCGATCGCAGCTATCGAGCTGCGTCTTCGGCCGGCGTAGTCTGCTGCTGGAATGAGGGAATGCAATGCTGGCCGATCAGCGACCGCTTCCGACCTTTGATGCTCCTTACGCGCCTGACGACGAAATCATCGCCGCCCGGCTGCTCCAATCCGCTCACCTCGGCGCCGAGCAAGACGCCCGCATCGACACCATCGCCACCCGCTTGATTGAGGCGATCCGGGCTGACAATCATGGGCTTGGCGGGGTGGAAGACATGCTCCGGGAATTCGCGCTCTCCACCAAGGAGGGCCTCGCCCTCATGGTGCTTGCCGAAGCTCTCCTGAGGGTACCCGACAGCCGGACCGCCGACCAGTTCATCGAAGACACGCTCGGTCAGGGCGACTTCGTACATCACGAGACCAGATCGAGCGCCTTCCTGGTGAATGCGTCGGCGTGGGCGCTCGGCATGTCGGCGCGCGTGATCCAACCGGGCGAGACCCCGGATGGGACCATTGGGCGTTTGGCGAAACGCTTGGGCGTGCCGGCGGTACGCGCGGCCACAAGACAGGCGATGCGCCTGATGGGCAGCCATTTCGTGCTGGGCGAAACCATCGAGGCGGCACTGGCGCGTGCACATGCGGCCGGCGCCCTGCGCTACTCCTTCGACATGCTTGGCGAAGGCGCCCGTACCGCGGCCGACGCCGAGCGCTATTTCAACGCGTACAGCAGCGCAATCGAGGCGATCGGACGCTCTGCCGACGAACGGCCGCTGCCTGATCGGCCCGGCATCTCCGTTAAGCTTTCCGCGCTCCATCCCCGCTTCGAACCGCTAAGTCATCGGCGGGTAATGGCCGAGCTGGTGCCGCGGCTGGCCGATCTCGCGCGCCGCGCCAAGGCATACGATCTGAATTTCACGGTGGACGCCGAGGAAGCGGACCGGCTGGAGCTGTCGCTCGAGGTGATAGCAGCCACCGTCAACGATCCCTCGCTTCACGGCTGGGACGGCTTCGGGCTGGCGATCCAGGCGTACCAGAAACGCGGCGAGGCCGTCATCGACTACGTCGACGAACTCGCGCGAACGCTGCGCCGGCGACTCATGGTGCGCCTGGTCAAGGGCGCCTATTGGGACACCGAGATCAAGCGCGCGCAGGAACGTGGCCTCGCCGACTATCCTGTGTTCACGCGCAAGGCGATGACGGATCTGAACTACGTAAGCTGCGCGCGCAAACTGCTGGGGCTCCGGCCTCGGCTTTATCCGCAGTTTGCGACCCACAATGCGCTGACGGTAGCGACTATCCTGGAGTTGGCCGGCGGGGATGGCGGATTCGAGTTTCAGCGCCTGCATGGGATGGGCGAAGCGCTGTACGCGGAACTGGGCACTCAGCGTCCCGCGATAACCTGCCGCACCTATGCGCCCGTCGGCAGCCATCGCGATCTGCTGGCCTACCTTGTGCGGCGACTGCTGGAGAACGGAGCCAACTCGTCGTTTGTGGCCATTGCTTCCGACAATTCGGTCCCATTGACGATCCTGTTGCGCCGACCGGCCGAAATCATCGGCACCGCAACCAATGCACGTCACCACAACATTCCGTTGCCGCGCGATCTTTACCAACCGCAGCGGAAGAATTCCCGCGGCATCGAATTCGGCGATCGCGCCGCCTTGAAGGTGCTGACCGATGCTGTTGCCGCAGAAACCTCGCCTGTGATTGCCGCCCCGCTTGTCAACGGTCAGGCAAAGGCCGGCGTGCGACGGCCGGCGGTCAGCCCGATCGATCAGTCGAGCATCGTCGGCAGCGTGATCGAGGCCGGTGCGGAGCTGGTGACCGAAGCCGTGGCCGCCGCACGCCTGGGCTTCGCGTGCTGGAGCCGAACGCCGGCCACGAGGCGCGCAGACATCCTGGAGCGAGCGGCGGATCTGCTTGAGCAAGGCGCTGCGCGCTTCATCGCCTTGTTGCAGCGAGAGGGCGGCAAGACACTCGATGACGCGGTCTCGGAGCTGCGCGAGGCGATCGATTTCTGCCGTTACTACGCGGCCGAGGGACGGGAACTGTTCGGCGCAGGCAAAACCATGCCGGGCCCCACCGGCGAGAGCAACATGCTCACGCTGCGCGGCCGAGGGGTTTTCGTCGCGATCTCGCCCTGGAACTTCCCGCTGGCGATTTTCACAGGCCAGATTGCGGCGGCGCTGATGGCCGGCAACACCGTGGTCGCCAAGCCGGCCGAACAGACTCCGCTGATCGCCGCGGAAGCCGTTCGCTTGCTGCATGCGGCCGGCGTGCCCTCGAGCGCGCTGCACCTGTTACCCGGCGACGGCGGCATTGGCGCGGCGCTTACGAAGCACGTCGATGTAGCGGGCGTCGTCTTCACCGGATCGACCGAAGTCGCGCGCGCCATCAACCGCGCACTCGCGGCCAAGGACGGGCCGATCGTACCGTTGATCGCGGAAACCGGCGGGATCAATACGATGATCGTCGACGCAACGGCGCTGCCGGAGCAGGTCGCGGATGATGTCGTGACGTCAGCGTTCCGCTCGGCCGGCCAGCGCTGCTCGGCGCTGCGCCTGCTGTTTGTGCAGGACGAGGTCGCCGAGCGGATGATCGAGACGATCTCGGGTGCGGCCCGTGAGTTGACGGTTGGCGATCCCCGAGATGTGGCGACGCATATCGGGCCGGTGATCGACGGAGAGGCGAAGCAGCGGCTCGACAAGCATATCACGCGTATGAAAAAAGAGGCCCGGGTGCATCTGGAGGGCAACTCTCCCGGCGGCAACTACGTCGCGCCGCATATTTTTGAGCTCGCCGACGCCGCTCAACTGACCGAGGAGGTTTTCGGTCCGGTACTGCATGTGGTGCGCTATCGGTCCGATCGGCTCGAGGGTGTGCTGCAATCGATCGAACGCAGCGGCTACGGGCTGACGTTCGGCATTCACTCGCGCATCGACGACACGATCGAGGCCGTCATCAACCGGCTCCCGATCGGAAACATCTACGTCAACCGCAGCATGATCGGCGCTGTCGTCGGGGTACAGCCGTTCGGCGGACAGGGATTGTCGGGCACAGGCCCCAAGGCGGGCGGGCCAAACTACCTGACGCGTTTTGCAACCGAACAGACAGTGACCATCAATACCGCGGCTGCCGGCGGCAATGCCGCTTTGATCTCGGGCAGCGAATAGCACCGCGTTGGGGCCTGCGCTGCATGAGCGGTGCGACAAACCCCGTTGCATATCGTGCTCAACATCGGTCAATGTAGCCGGCAAATCCTCCGGCTCGAAAAGTTCATACGGAATAAATCGCCGGAAAAACAAGGGAGCGACGGCATCATGGATCAGCGCATCTTCGAGGGCCTCAAGGTATTGGACTGCGCCAGCTTCATCGCAGCGCCTGCGGCCGCGACCGTGCTGTCCGATTTCGGCGCCGACGTGATCAAGATCGAACCGCCGGGGCTGGGCGACCCCTATCGCAACCTGCCGAATCTTCCGGGCTACCCGGCCAGTGAGCACAATTTCGCGTGGATGCTGGAGTCGCGCAACAAGAGGAGCCTGGCGCTCGACCTGTCGAAGAAAGAAGGCCAGAGCGTGCTGTATCGCCTGGTTGCCGAATCCGATGTCTTCATCACCAACTTTCCGCCGGGGGTGCGGAAGCGACTCGGCATCACTTATGACGAACTGCGGCCGCTCAACGAACGCCTGATCTACGCGTCTTTCACCGGTTACGGCGAAAAAGGCGAAGAGGCCGACAAGCCCGGTTTCGACAGCAACGCCTACTGGGCCCGCTCGGGCCTCATGGATCTGGTGCGCGCGGACGAGAACACCACGCCGGCGCGCTCGGTTGCGGGCATGGGCGATCACCCGTGCGCGATGGCGCTTTACGGCGCGATCGTTACAGCGCTGTACAAACGCGAGCGCACCGGCAAGGGCTCGCATGTCAGTTCCAACCTGATGGCCAACGGCATCTGGGCGGCATCGGTGCTCGCGCAGGCCAAGCTGTGCGGCGCCAAATTCCAGGAGCGACGCCCGCGCGAGCGCGCGTTGAACGCCGTTACCAATCACTACCAGTGCAAGGATCGGCGCTGGCTCATTCTGTCGCTGCTCAATGAGGACCGGCAATGGCCGACGCTGGCGCGCTGTCTCGGCCGTGAAGATCTGGTCAGTGATCCAAGGTTTGCGACCAAGGCGGACCGCCATGCGCGCTCGTTGGAACTGATCAAGATCTTCGACGATATTTTCGCTACCAGAGATTTGGCAGAATGGCGCCGGATACTCGACGGCAACGGTCTGGTGTTCGGGGTTGTCGGTATCCTCGACGATATTCCGAACGATAAGCAGATGATCGACAATGAGGTGCTGGTGCCGTTCGAGGGTGACAGCATGCTGACCATCAACAGCCCGATCTGGGTGGACGGCAGCAAGAAGGTCCCGCCCCGGCGCCCACCCGGCCTTGGCGAGCACAGCGACGATATCCTTCGCCGCTGCGGGTATGACGAGGCCGCGATCCGACAACTGCGAGCATCGGGTGCGGTAGCCTGAACGAGTGACCTATCTGTTGTTCATCAATACCCAAGCCAGGGCGAGGAGCCGATGATAACAGCGACCGCGATCGCCCAACCGCTGACACGGAAGTCCCCGGTGGTTTGCCGCGCGCTTTCATTACGGGCGATCTCGCGGTTGCGTGTCTTGTCCTGGTGGTCCCCGTCGCTCACAGCCGTTGCTCCCTGATCAAGATCGACTGCCGCAATGGCCTAGGCTCCGGCCATTGTGGATGAACGCACGTCGGCCTGATACGATCCCGGTTGCTCCTCGGCCGCCTTCCCTGTTCCTCCCATGCCCGCAAGCCGGCTTAAGGTGAAGGCTGCGAGCGAGGCGCAAAGCGCGGCGGCGGCGGCCGCCATGAAAACGGCTCCCGTGCTCCACTTCATCGTCAGCAATGCGCCGCCAACCAGCGGGCCAACGATGGAGCCGACCCGCCCGATCCCGAGCGCCCAGCCGACACCGGTCGCTCTGACCGAGGTCGGGTAATACGCCGCAGCCAGCGCGTTGGCGGCGATCTGGCCTCCCACAATACAGAACCCGGCTGCGAAGATCGCCATGGTGACAAAGATGATGGAGTGACCGAGTTGGCCGATTGCCCCGACCGCGAAAACCGCCATCAAGTAGACCAGCGCCAACGCGCGAAACGAAAATCGGTCGATAACGCTGCCGAGCGCAAACGTCCCGACAACGCCCCCGACCTGCAACATCGATCCGATGGCAGCCGAGGAAGCCACGGAGGAACCAAGGTCGTTGAGAACGGTAGGCAACCAGTTCGACAGGAAATAGATGTCGAGCAGGCTCATGAAGAACACCACCCACAGCAACACCGTAACCACGGTTCGCCCTTGCCCGAACAGATGCAGCACCGGAATGCCCGTCAGTTGAGGCTCGTGGATGACGAATCGCGTAGCGGGAGGGAATGCCGTGCCAGGGCTGATCGACCGAAGCAATCCCGCGACCGCCTCATTGGCGCGCCCCGTAAGCGCGAGAAAACGCACGGATTCCGGCAACCGCAACACAAGAACCGGAACCAGCAGGAGCGGCGCAACACCGCCAACGACGAACACCGAGCGCCAGCCGAATTGCGGGATCAGCGCCGCGGCCAACAGCCCACCCAGCGCTGCGCCCACCGAGAACCCGCAAAACATGATCATCACCATGGTGGCGCGACGGCGGCGCGGATTGAATTCGGATGTCATGGCGATCGCATTCGGCATTGCGCCGCCAAGACCGAGGCCGGTCAGAAAGCGGATCGCAAGCAGCGTATTGAGGTCGTTGACGAACGCGGTGGCAAGCGCGCCGAGCCCGAACGCGAGCGTCGATAGAATGATGATCTTCTTGCGCCCGATGCGGTCCGCCAGCGGTCCGAACACGAGCGCCCCGATCATCAGGCCGAACAGCCCGGCCGAGAATACCGGACCCAACGAGCCTTTGGTCAGGCCCCACTCCTTGGCGAGTGCCGGCGCGACATAGCCGATCGCCTGGGTGTCGAAGCCGTCGAGAAACAGCACCGCCGCGCAGGTCAAGAGCAGCCTGAGCTGGAATCGGCCCACCGGCTGCCCATCTATGAAGTCGGCGACATCGACCGGCGATGCGCCTTCAGCCTCGGAAATTGTCATGGTCCCCCCTGTTTTGAATTTTCCGATCGGCTGCGCCGAACGATTTTTTTGCGATGCCGGTCAGCGCTACGTTGACGGAATTGGCGGTTCAGCGTGAACGCAATGCATCCTTCGAGTAGCCGGCGATCCGTTTGTAACCCTCGGACAAGGCGACCAGCTCCTCGCGGCTGATAACGTCTTCGATCGAAGCGAAGGGCCGGTCCTGGGTGCGCTGAAACACCTCGCGCAGGATGGCGTCGGGAGGATTGGTGCGGTTGGTGAGAACGATCCGAGTCGTAGCTTCGAGTCGCTGCCTTTCATAGGCGGCCAGCGCGGCAATCGGGTCCACGTGATCGACCAGCGCTGCCGTGAGCGCGCGGGCATCGAGAATGGCTTGTCCGGCACCGTTGGATCCACGCGGCACCATCGGATGCGCCGCATCCCCAAGCAAGGTCACTCGCCCGAAACTCCAACGCGGCAAAGGATCCTGATCGACCATCGGAAATTCCAGCACGCTATCTGCGGCGCGAATGAAGGACGGTACGTCGAGCCAGTCGAAATGCCAGTCTGCGAATGCGTCGATAAAGTCGCCGACTGCGCCCGCCCGGGTCCAGTCGCGCTTGCGATAGCTCGGCGTTTCTATCTCAGCAACCCAGTTGAGTAGCTGCAGGCCATCCGGCCCCGCAGGACGGATTGGATAAATCACCATCTTGCCGTGCGACAGCCATCCTGCCCGCACCATGCTCGCCCCGGACAGAATAGGTTTCCACCTGGTCACGCCGCGCCACATGTTGACGCCGGAATAGCGCGGCTCGCCTTCGCCGGGGAACAACTGTTTGCGGATCGCGGAATTGATGCCATCGCAGGCGATTGCGACGCGACCGCGAACGGTTCGGCGATCGCGCCCGCCGGGTCCATCGGAAAAGATAACACTGACGCCGCCCTCGTCCTGCTCGACGCCAATGCAATGGGAATTCGTGGTGAGCCGATCGCCGCCTGATCGCGCGACAAAGGCCTCGAGCAACACTCGCTGCAGATCGCCACGATGAATCGAGAATTGCGGATGTTCGTACCCAGCGGCCCGGCCCAGCGGCTCCTGATAGATCAACTGACCGAAGCGATTAAAGAAGGTGGCGTCGGTTGTCGCAATCGCGAGCCGACCCAACGCAGGCTCAAGTCCCAGCCTGGCAAGCTCCTGGGTGGCATGAGGAAGCAGATTGATTCCGACTCCGACCGGTTTGATCTCGGCAGCCGATTCGAGAATCCGGCAACCAATCCCGGCGGAGTGCAACGCCAGCCCTAGAGTCAATCCGCCAATGCCGGCGCCGACGATTAGGACGTCGTCCATATTCCCCCCGGGCAGTTGAACCTCTGCATCGATGAAACAGATTGATCAGCCTACTGTCAATCGATCCACAACGCGCATCCAGCCTCTTGCGCCGCACACACGCCGCGGTTGCCGCGCCAAGACAAAGTGGCCTATAACGCCGATACCACTAAGCCCTGGGGGAAATATGACTCGATCGACTCTGCTCGCTAGCCTCGCTGTCGGCGCCAGCGGCGCCTTGATGTTCAGCGCAATGGCAGTTGCGCAAACGCCGGCTTCACCGGCGGCGGCTCCCGCTCCGCAATTCGCGCCAACCGCAACGATCAACACGCCGGGCTATCCGGGTGTCGGGCCCGCGGATACCCAGCTCCGCGTTACCGGCCTGCCCGGCGGCAAGAAGATGCATCTGCTGCCTGCTACGCTGGAAACCACCCAGTGGGGCTGGTTCGACAACGCCCAGCCGCCGGTGCTGCGGGTGAATTCCGGCGATACCATCGTGCTGGAAACGATGATGCACAGTCACAATCAGGTCCTTCCAGGCACGACCATCGAGCAGATCAAGAAGACGCGCACGGATTTCCCCGGCCGTGGGCCGCACACCCTGACAGGCCCGATTTACATTGAGGGGGCGCAACCTGGCGACGTGCTCAAAGTGACTCTCAACAAGATAGTGCCCCGCGCCTACGCGACGAACTTCAACGTCCCCGGCATGTTTGGCCAATTCCCGACGGTCTATGCCGATGGACAGGTGAAGTACGTTTATCTCGATCTCGACAAGATGACGGCCGAGTTTCTGCCGGGCGTCGTGATTCCGCTAAAGCCCTTCCCCGGCACACTCGCCGTCGCGCGGAAAGAACCGGGACGTTACAGCAGCGTGCCCCCCGGAGAATTCGCGGGGAATATGGATATCCGCGATTTCGTCGCCGGCTCCTCGCTCTACGTACCCGTGCACGTGGCCGGCGCGTTGCTGTGGACCGGTGATTCCCATGCCGCGCAAGGCAACGGCGAAGTGAACCTCACCGCGCTCGAAACGGCTTACAAGGAATTCAACGTCACGGTTGAGGTGATCAAGGGCAAGCCGCTCGACTTTCCACGCATCGAAACCGCCAAGTCCTGGATCAGCATGGGGTTCGACCAGGATCTGAACAAGGCGTGGGGACAAGCCAAGGCGCAGACTGTCAAGCTGCTCGCCGAGCTGCGTGGCGTCCCAGCGGATCAAGCCGAGAAATTGATGACGACCAGCTCGGATTGCCGCGTCTCGCAAGTAGTCAACGTGAAGAAGGGAATCCACTGCCTCAACTCAAAGAATGCGCGTGAAAAGGAGGACCTCGAACGTCCGACCAAGGAGACACCGAAGTACCTGGTGTCGCACGCCAAGGACGGCGACCTGAACAAGGCGATGAACGACGCTTCGATGGGGATGATCAAGCTGCTCGAAACCGAGAAGAAGATCGCTCGCCTCGACGCGTACGGCCTTGCCAGCGTCGCGATGGATTGCCGGGTCGGGGCCATGTCCGATGCGGAGAAGAATGTTCACTGCCTGATGCCGAAAAGCATCTGGGTCAAGAAGTAGCATGACCAGGAAGGGCCGCCACCGGTGGCCCTTCGCCGGCTCATAACGATGCGCCGGCGATCCTTCCTTGGCTGCGTCGCGAGTATCCTGGCTCTGGTGCAATCGTCGCCTGCGCCGAGTCAGGAGCGCATCCAGGTGATCACGACCACCACGGATCTGCGCAGCCTCACCGAGATGGTGGGCGGCGATTTGCTCGATGTCAGCAACCTGGTGCCGGCCAATTTCGACGCCGAGGAGTATCAATCGAAACCGCAGGATGTGCTTCGTCTCAGGAATGCACGGCTGGTCGTTCGCGTTGGGCTCGATTATGACCTCTGGTTCGACCGCCTGCTGCAGGCCGCGGGCGGTCGCGATATCCAGCGGGGTGGCGGTGGTTATGTCGACGCCTCGTACGGAGTAGCGGCCCTGGAGATCCGGGGCGTCAGCCTGGGGACCGGGGACGGTCACGCCCATGGCAGCGCCAATCCGCATTACTGGCTCGACCCAAGAAACGCCGAACTCATCACCGCCAATATCTTCGCGGCGTTGGCCCGCATCGATCCAGGCAATGTGAAGATATACGAAGCTAACAGGCAGGCGTTTCTCGCGCGTCTCGATCGGAAAATAACCGAATGGGAGACCAGGCTTGCACCGCTCAAGGGCATGACGATCGTCGCTTACCACAATAGCTGGCCCTACTTCGCCCGCCGGTTCCGGCTGGATTTTGCGGGCTTTCTCGAGATAAAGCCGGGCGTGCCGCCGACCCCGTCGCACTTGGCCGGCATCATCCAGACCATGCGGAAGCGCGGCGCGCACATCGTCGTGCGCGAGTCACACGAGCCGGATCGGGACGTCGCCTTTGTCGCACAAAGGACCGGAGCCTCCGTCGTGGTGCTGGCCGCAACCGTCGGAGGCCTGCCGGCCGCGCGCGATTACTTTTCGCTGTTCGAGACCAACGTCGGAGCGCTCATCGATGCAGCCGGCCCAAAATGATTGAGGCCATCGAATTTCTCTGGCCGCCTTTCCTGGTAGCGGTGTGCCTGGTCGGCATCCACGTTTACTTCGGGATCCAGGTGCTCGCCCGCAACGTGATATTCGTTGACTTGGCCCTGGCGCAGATTGCAGCGCTCGGCGCGACGGTCGCGTTTATGCTGGGCCATCCGGCGCAGAGCCTTGCAACCTACGGCTACTCGCTAGGTTTCACGTTAGGAGCGGCGCTGTTGCTGGCGTTTACGCGTCACTGGGCCAAGCGCGTGCCGCAGGAAGCGCTGATCGGGGTCATCTACGTGGTCGCGGCAGCAGCTTCCATCCTGCTGATCGACAGGGCGCCGCAGGGCGCCGAACATCTAAAGCAGATCCTGACCGGAAATATCCTCACCAGCGGCCTCGGCGAGGTCGCGATCATCGTACCCCTCTATGTCGGCGTCGGGCTGGTGCATTTCCTGTTGCCAAGCAGGTTGATGCACGCGGGCTCATTGTTCTGGGAATTCGTGTTCTATTCGACCTTCGGCCTGGTCGTGACCAGTTCTGTCGCGCTTGCGGGCGTGCTGCTGGTGTTTTCATTCCTCATCATCCCGGCAATCATCGGGGTGATGTTCGCCTCGTCGCCGTCCAAGCAACTCGCGATCGGGTGGGCCGCGGGCACGCTGACAAGTGCGGTCGGGCTCGCCGCGTCGTTTGTGCTGGATCTGCCGACGGGTGCCGCAATCGTCTGTACGTTCGGTGCCGCACTCGCGCTCGCAGGTGCCGCATACCCGTTCTTTCGAGGCGGGCGCCTGGTCACGCTCGGCATTGCTGTGCGCGTGGCTCGCTGGGGCTGTGCCGCCGTGATCGCCGGCTCGGCACTACAACTGGCCTTCGCACCGCGCGGAGACCAGCCTCTCATGGACATGCTCGAAACCGTGGCGCCCTCTTTGCGCAGCCTTTATTTCACGGAAGTCGAGGCGGCGACATATCGGGAGTCCAACGAATACGCCGAACGTCACCGGCTGGCGGCCGAACAATTGATCGAACTGGAACGCCGACGGCGGACACAGGGTGAAGCCCTTGATGACATCGAGGTGCGACGTATCTCGTCATTCATGAAATCGTACGTCGAGATGCGCAAGGGCGAGCATTTCGTCATGGCGGAGGTACGCGCACGGGCGCGCGAGCGCATCCGATGGCCCGCAAGCCTGAGCTTGGTGGCGCTGGCGCTGCTGATCGCCCCGCTGCCGTGGCGGCGGCTTGGCGCGAGATTGCCGCACCGGTTCCAGCCCGTGCTTCGCGCGTCGCAACGATCTACGGTCGATCGCTGACGAAGCACATTCCGATGCGCGAAGTACTGCCGGCTGCCTGGCACGCAAGTCCCTTGGCGCAAGTCCATGAGCTGAAACTTCGGTCATTGTCGGCGGCTTTGGCCTGTTGCACATAACAATGAGCGCCCCAGCCGTCCGCGTATTCGGTGCCGGCGAGCTCACTACTGCCACGCAGTTGCGGGCGGCCCGAGAAACCCCGCGAATAGTCAGGTAGCTTTGCGTCACGAAGGGCGGCGAGGATGTCGCGGCGGCGAACCTGATCGCCGATGAAATGCGGCGACGCCGGAACCACGGTCGAGTTGTCGGGCTTGGCCGCCATCCAGTCCACGCCCGGAAAATGAAAGCCGCCGATACCGCGCGTCTGATGGCAGCCCGCGCAAGTGATGTCGTTGAGCCGGCGCTCGAACCCCGCCAGCGAACGGATGTTCTGGATCGTGAAGCCCCGTTGCGAGGCTTTCTTCAAGGCGGCCAGTACATCGGCTTGCTTGAACAGCGGATCGGCCAGAACGTCACCGCCCTGTACAAGCCCAAATGCGGGTTGCAGGTTCGAGTTCGAAAATCCAACCGGGGTCGGCGCCACAGCTCCGGTCGCCAGAAATTTTTCGGGAATGATGATCGTGCCGCTATCCAGCGCTGCAAGATGCGAGGGATCCAGCAGCCATGCCTTGAACTCGGCCTTCAGGCTTTCATCTGCCAGGATCCGCTCCCGGTCGAGCTGATTCTCAAGCGGCGCTTCCTCGAATGCCAGCGAGCTGTGATTGTAGTTGAAAAGCTTTAAAAGATAGTCGGTTCGAAAATCGCGGACCGGTGACTTTGGGGCGTGGGCGATCTGAAGGTTGATTTCGACACGATCGATATTTTCTGGCCTGATCAGATCAAGCGGTCCATCGCTTCCCGTCAGCTTTTCTGCCAGCGCGGCGCCGGTAAGCGTCAAGTCGCTGGCGAGAAGCCAGCGCCGGGCGATTTCGCTACAGGTGATTGCGGCGTCGCTTTCCCCCTTTGCGACATCGCTTTTGGCGTTTAACACCACGTTTAACGTCATCGGGAGCCGGGGCGACATCCCCTCGCCCGCATCGCTTCGGATCAGGCGGTAGATCAAACGGATTTCGCCGCAATTTGCCTGCCGCACAAAAGTGCGGTCCATCCGGTTGACGATGCCGGCCAGCACAAACCGCGTATCGGGGGGATCAAGTAGCCTGCGATCGAAGAGCTGGAAATCGTAAGAACTTCCAACACCGATGGTTTCGTTCGGCCGATCGGCTTTATGCCCCGCTATGTACTTGTCAAACTCCGCGTCCAGAGCCTTGCGGACGGGAGCCATTGACGGGAGGGCGAACAAGCCGCTGTTCACGAGCGGCGCAGCTGTCGAGCTCAGCGGCAACAGGACAGGGCCAAGGCCAAACCTGCCGCGATCGAGTTCGCGCAGGGCCATCGGTTCGGTGATCGCAGCGCCGCGTTCCACGGCCGGAGCGCCCTGGGCGTCGCCCATGCCAACAACACAGCCCACCAACAACAACAACAATTTCAGCAGATTTCGCACGCGGCTCATGTCCTGACAAACACCGGGGGCACAGAGCTCATTCCGGGCTCACGCACAGCGTTTCAGTGGAGGCAATAGCCCAAGTGCCTGCCGCCGCAAACGTTAGCACGACAGCGATCGCTTCACATCGCGGTGAAAGCAGTGGG
This sequence comes from Bradyrhizobium sp., assembly GCA_045811665.1. GTDB lineage: Bacteria > Pseudomonadota > Alphaproteobacteria > Rhizobiales > Xanthobacteraceae > Bradyrhizobium. The sequence goes on along the minus strand of JBJMTO010000151.1, from coordinate 22,339 downwards.
GAACTAGCGCGAGATAACCAGGCCTTTGGTGGTCACCACGACCCAGCGGCCGTCCTGACGGCGAATGGCATCTACCCGTCCGAGACCAGGGACCGCGTCACCGGCGTAAACCTCGAACATCCCATGCCGGCTCTGTATCAACGCGCCGCCATTGGCTACGTCCCGCAATGACCAGCCTTCCACGGTAGGCAGTCTCGCTACTTCAACCTTGGTCGACCCGGCGGTCGGCGTGATCGAGCCAGTTACTTCCTTTGTCGCGGGCGCCGTCACGGCCACGGGCGCGGCAGCGACCGGCGGGCTGGTGCGAAGCTTATCGACGGCCTCGCTCAACTTCGCGATTTTGGCGGCGGGTTCGGCTTGCGCCTTCTCGAGCTTGTCTAATCGGTCGCCGGTCTTCTTCAGCTGGCTGACCCCGAGTTTGGCGGTGTCTTCGACGTTTGCCTTCAAGGTGAGGAGCTCTGCTTCGATTCGCGCGACCGAGGCTTCGACCGCGCTCTTGTCGTTGCGCTCAACGTCAACAGCTGAAAGGCGCGAAAGACCCGCCGTTGCCAACGCTCCCCCGAGCGCACCCGTGGCCATCGCCAGCGCTACGACCGCCGCAAGCCGACCCAGCCGCCGCTTGCCGAAACTGCCGTGCTCAAGCGCGGGCTGCACCTTTGGCTCGGCAGCGGCGCTGTTGGCCTCTTCGCGGCTGGAGATGAGGATGGCGTCGCCGGGAACAGCGGGCGCGTCTATCTCGGGCGCTTCAGCGGCGGGTGCATCAGGCTCGGCCTCGGCCGTCGCGCTTGCTGCCGTAGCCCTGACCTCACGTTCCGATGGATCGGCGGGATCGCTGTCGGCGAACGATGCCTCTGCGAAGTCAGTAACGGGCTTGGTATGAGGATCGGACAGGTCCGCGGCGGGCGGGCTCACCGAAACGGGTTCAGCGCAGGTCTGCTCGGCGTTTGCTTCGCTCACGGTCAAGACCTCCAGTATGGTTAGGATTTGGTAACTTCGAATCGTTGCGAAATCGTTACCTGCCGGGGGCGTTACAGGAATTTAAGGCATTCGTCTGACGCACAGTTCAGGTTTTCGGGCGGAAGTCGAAATGCCCTGAGGAGCAAGTCTCGGAGGTCAGCCTGGCTCCTCGTTTGACAGCGGGCCTGACGGTCTGCTGAAACATCAGTCCAGGCCACGAACAAGATGGGAAACCGAACAAATGAAGCTCTACGACTCGATTGGCCCAAATCCACGCGTGGTCCGCATGTTCTTGGCGGAAAAGGGCATCGAGATGCCGAAGCAGACCGTCGACCTGCGTGGCGGCGAAAATCGCCAGCCGGAGCACCTCAAGCGCAATCCGCATGGCCAGGTGCCGACGCTAGAGCTCGACGACGGCAGCTATTTGTCCGAAATCACCGCCATTTGCGAGTACTTGGAAGAGAAACACCCCGACCCACCCATGATCGGCTCGACCCCGGAACAGCGCGCGGAGTGCCGGATGTGGACTCGGCGAGTCGATCTCAATATCTGCGAGCCGCTTCTGAACGGATTTCGCTTCGCCGAGGGTCTGAAGTTGTTCCAGAAGCGGATACTCTGCGTGCCCGAAGCCTCTCCGGGCCTAAAAAAGATCGCGGCGGACCGAGTGCGGTGGCTCGATGGGCAACTGGCCGGCAAGGAGTACCTGTGCGGCAGCCGTTTCACCCTGGCCGATATCCTGCTTTACTGCGGGCTCGACTTCGGCGGTCAAGTGGGCCAGCCGTTCGATCCTGCCAACACCAAAATCGCCGCCTGGCTCGCCCGTGTCGCAGCGCGCCCTTCGGTGAAGGCGTAGGCCGATCGCACCGAACAGGACGTAAGCGGGCAAGCTTGATGCGCTCCCTGCTGGTTACTGAATCTAGATCACCACCGGCGCATCCGGCAGTTCATTCGCCCCGCCGCCGTGCCTCGGGAAATGCGCCGCCAGTTGCCTCGACACGGCTTCTATTCCTGTGATTACGCCGCGCTCGAAATTACCCGTCCTGAAATCGGCCTCCATTTCCCGGCATATATTTTCCCAACCGGCGGCGCCGACTTTAGCGTCGATACCGCGATCGGCGATAATCTCCACGTCTCGATCGGCAAGCAGCAGATAGATCAAGACGCCGTTGTTGTGAGCCGTGTCCCAAATGCGGAGTTGCGAGAACACGTCGAGCGCGCGCTCCCGCGCCGATTGATTGCGGAACAACGGCTTGCCGTCGAGCGCGCCCTCGACGACGAAACGGACCTGGCCCGAATGGCTGGTTTCGCCGGTTGCGATCGCGCGCTCGATCGCCCCCAGCACCCCAGGCGGAAAAATCCGCCGCACCCGCCATTGATGCTCGAGAAGGTGCTTGCCGATGCGCCTAATGCCCATGTCCTTACCAGCTCTCACTACCAGCTTCCCGAAGCACCACCGCCACCAAACCCGCCGCCCCCTCCCCTGAACCCGCCACTTGATCCTGCTCTACTCGAACGGCTGCTGCCCGGATACATACCTCCGCCGCCGGACCACGCGAGCGTGTCGGCAAACATCGTGAAGAAAAAAGCGACAACTCCGGCGACGGCGGAAGCTGCCAGCGAGCCGGCGATGAACCAGGCCAGCGCTCCCACCACGAACCCCGTCGAGACCGAGCCAAGCAGTCTGCCGAGCGAGCTGCGCAGGATGGCGCCCACGACGAAGATCGCGAACAGCAGGATCGGATTGAAGACGTCAAAATCACTGGATACACCGGAGCTTTGGCGCGATGCCGGCGGCGGCAACGGTTCGCCATCGATAACCCGTATGATGCGGTCAACACCTGCCGCAAGCCCGCCTGAAAAATCCCCGTTCCTGAACCTCGGCGTGATCACTTCATCGATGATCCGCCTCGCCGTGAGGTCGTTGAGCGAGCCCTCCAGACCATAGCCAACCTCGACGCGAAGCTTGCGGTCGTTCTTGGCGATGACCAGCACAGCGCCGTCGTCGATTTTCTTTCGCCCGATCTTCCAGGCTTCGGCGACCCTGATCGAATATTGCTCGATGGTCTCTGGCGCCGTGGTGGGCACCATCAAAACCGCGAGCTGACTGCCTTTGCGCGTTTCGAGATCTTCGAGCCGCCGCGTCAGGGAGTCGATGTCCGCCGACGAGAGCGTTCCGGTCTGATCGACCACCCGGCCCGAAAGCGGCGGCACAGCCACTTCCGCCACGGCCGCGAAAGCCCAGCACATCAGCAGCGCAAGCATGCCGGCTCTTGCAGCCTTCATGGCAACCGTCGATCCGGTTAGTTATTTTGCAGGAGCCGGCGCCGGATTGAATTCTACTTTTGGCGCGGTTGAAATTGCCTTTTCATTATCGACCGTGAAGTTCGCCTTCTCCTTGTACCCGAACGCCATCGCGGTCAGGTTGGTTGGAAACGATCGGACCGTCACGTTAAAATCCTGCACCGATTTGATATAGCGGTTGCGGGCAACCGTGATGCGGTTTTCGGTGCCCTCCAATTGCGCCATCAGGTCGCGAAACAACGCGTCCGATTTCAGCTGCGGGTAATTCTCCGCCACCACAAGCAGCCTGGACAGCGCGCTGCTCAATTCGCCCTGCGCCGCCTGGAATTTCGCGAACGCACCGGGATCGTTGATGAGATCGGGCGTAGCCTGAATGCTGCCGACCTTGGCGCGCGCATTGGTAACCCCCAGCAGTACGTCTTTTTCCTGCTGCGCAAAGCCCTTTACCGAATTGACGAGATTGGGCACCAGGTCGGCGCGGCGCTGATACTGGTTCAGCACCTCCGACCAGGCGGACTTCACCTGCTCGTCATTGGTCTGGATCACGTTATAGCCGCAATTGGTCAGGCTCAATGTCGCCAGCGCCGCCAGCACGGTCCAAAGTCTTCGCATCGAAATCTCCCGTTGCAATCTGCGCAACGTATCAGAACGAACCACGGCGGTAAGCTGGCGAAAGGCCGCGTTGCCGGTCTATTTGGGGCGGAATGGCTCTTGCCTATCGTTTGATGAACCAGTCAACATGGCATCGTCGAACGACCGGAGCCGCGGATCGCGCGGATCGTCATGAACCGGCCGGATGCGCGCAATGCGCAAAACTTGCAGATGACCTACGACCTCAACGCTGCGTTCGACGCCGCCGTGCAGGATGACGAAGTCAAGGTCATCATCCTGGCCGGCAGCGGTCCGCACTTCTCAGCCGGGCACGATCTGCGGCCTGGACCCAAGAACGCCGCCGGCGTGGATTTCGCGCCGATCGGAAATTGGGGCGGCTTCGGCGAGCCCAATGCCCACGGCCGGTTCGCGCGCGAGCAGGAGATCTACCTGCAGATCACACGCCGCTGGCGCAATCTCGCCAAACCGACCATAGCGGAAGTCCACGGCAAATGCATCGCCGGCGGTTTGATGCTGGCCTGGGCTTGCGACCTTGTCGTCGCCAGCAACGATGCCGAATTCTGCGATCCCGTTGTGACCATGGGCGTCTGCGGGGTCGAATGGTTCGTTCACCCCTGGGAGTTGGGTGCGCGAAAGGCAAAGGAATTCCTCTTCACCGCTGATGTCTGGAGCGCGCAAGAAGCGCATCGGCTTGGCATGGTCAATCACGTTGTGCCGCGGCCCGAGCTTGCCTCGTTCGTGATGGCGTTGGCGCAAAAGATAGCAGCCAAGCCTTCGTTCGCACTGAAGCTGACCAAGGAAGCAGTCAATCGTTCGATCGATGTCATGGGTCAGCCCGCGGCGATCGATCAGGCATTTGCACTTCACCAGCTCTGTCACGCACATAATCTTCAGGAATTCGGAATGGTGGTCGACCCCGCGGGGCTTCATCCGTCCGTCAGAAAGCCGCAACCGGCGAAGTGATCCGATGGACCTCACCCTGAGCGACGAGCAGCGCCTGTTACGCGAGAGCGTCGAGCGCTTCATCACCGAGACCTACGACGCCGATCATCGACGTCGCGCCGCGGACGATCCGCTGGGCTTCAGCCCGCAAATCTGGAAGCAGTTCGCAGAGCTGGGTTGGCTTGCGCTGCCTATCCAGGAGGCCTATGGCGGGCTCGGCGGCGGGTCGATCGAAACTGGCATCCTCATGGAAGCATTCGGGCGAGGTCTCGTGGCCGAGCCCTATCTTGCCACCGTCGTGATCGGCGCCACGCTGATCTGCGAATGCGGAAGTGAGGAGCAGAAGGCGACGATGCTTCCCAAAGTCGCGGCTGGTTCGCTACTGCTGTCCTTTGCACACTCGGAACGCCAGGCGCGTTTCGAACTCGCCGACGTCAAGACGAGCGCCAGCGAAACTCCCGATGGCTGGCGCCTTGACGGTCACAAGATCGCGGTGCTCGACGGCCATGCGGCGAACCAGATCATCGTCTCGGCCCGCCTGCACGACCAGGGCGGCGCGGTCGGCAAATTGTGTCTGTTCGTAGTGCCGTCTGATACGGCCGGACTTAGCTTGCGTGATTTTCCGCGGCTCGGCGGCGGCCGCGCCTGTAATCTCGATCTCTCGGATGTTCGCCTCCCCGCAAGCGCCCTGCTCGGGGACGGCTCCGACGTGATTTCGAAAATCGAGTCCATGGTTGATCGCGCGCTGGCGGCGCTTGGCGCGGAGGCCGTCGGAATCATGCAGACCATGTTCGACAGGACGCTCGAATATACCCGGGTGCGTCAGCAATTTGGTCGACCGCTTTCGGCCAACCAGGTGATCCGCCACCGGCTCGCCGATATGGCGATGCAGTGCGACGAGGCGCGCTCCATCGCGCTGCGCGCTGCGCTGATGGCGGACGCCGAGCCGCCGGCCCGCGGCCGCGCCGCCTCGGGAGCCAAGGCAAAGATCGGCAAATGCGCGCGCTTCGTCGCCGAACAGGCAGTTCAGCTTCACGGTGCGATGGGCGTTACCGAGGAACTGGAGATCGGGTCCTATTTCAAGAGGCTGCTTGCCTTCGAGACGCTGTTCGGCGGCAGCGCGCATCACCTACGACGGCACGCCGCACTCGGCGGGCGCATGCAACCGCAATCCTGAATCGGAGCGCAAGATGGATCTCACCTTCAGTGCCGAGGAACGCAGATTCGAACAGGAAGTCCGCGACTTCATCGCGCAGAATCTCACGCCGGAAATGAAGCGCGCGCAGACGCTGACGCCATCGGTCTTCTCGGACCCGGATATCGGTATCGCCTGGCAGAAATCCCTGCATCGACGGGGCTGGGGTGCACCCGGATGGCCGGTGGAACATGGTGGACCCGACTGGACTCCGGCGCAGCGGTGGATCTTCGAGGCCGAATGCGCCCGCGCCGGAACACCGAACGTCAATGTGATGGGCGTCAAGATGGTCGGCCCCGTCATCATTGGCTTCGGCAGCCCGGAACAGAGGAACTACTATCTGCCCCGCATCCTCTCTGGCGAAGACTACTGGTGTCAGGGCTATTCCGAACCGGGCTCCGGGTCCGATCTCGCCTCGCTGAAAACGCGGGCGGTGCGCGACGGCGACGATTACATCATCAATGGGACCAAGATCTGGACCACGCATGCCCATCACGCCAACCGCATGTTCGCGCTGGTTCGCACCAACGACACGCCGCGCCAGCAGGATGGCATCAGCTTCATCCTCATCGACATGAACAGCCCGGGCATCACAATCCGCCCGATCCTGACCATCGGGGGAGATCACGAAGTCAATCAGGTGTTCTTCGACGATGTCCGCGTCCCGATCGCCAACCGGGTCGGCGAGGAGGGCAAGGGCTGGACCTATGGCAAATACCTGCTCGAATTCGAACGCGGAGCGGGGATCGCATCCGCCAAGTTGCGAGACGCGCTGAGAACGGTGTCTGATTTGGCAGCATCCGACGCTACCGGTCGCGCCATCGCGGATCCGGATATTGCAATTCGCATGTCCGAGATCGAAGTCGACATCGACACGTTGGAGATGACCGAGTTGCGCGTGCTTTCAGCCCTGCAGACCGGACAAAATCCGGGCGCGGTTTCATCAATGCTGAAGCTTCGGGTCAGTGAAATCCGCCAGGCGGTGACACGGCTTGGTGTCGAGGTGATCGGCAATGACGGGCTGGCGGTCGAACCGATGCGGCCTTTCTACAAGCTGAACCATGAGCCGGCGATCCCCGAGGCGATGCTGCCGATCGTGCCGGAATATCTCAACGGCCGCGCCTACACCATCTTCGGCGGCTCCTCGGAGATCCAGCGCGAGATCGTGGCGAAGATGGTGCTGGGGCTGTAAACCACCGCTCGGTTATCGTCGCGGCGCGAGTTGCGCCCGGACGGACGAAGCTGCGGCACCGGAGCGCGAGCGACAATGCAATCCATCCGCTTTGCGGATGTGCCATGGATTGTGTCGCTGCGCTCGCAATGCCGCTCGATGGAGAGCTTTTGTTCGCTGAACGGCAACAACGAAGCATGCGAGTGTCATGGCTGCTTGAACACCAATCCACCGCAGTCGTCCCGCACAAGCGAAGCGCGATGCGGGACCCATAACCACAGGGGGTGGTTTGGGCGGTTTATGGATTCCCGGCCGGCCCCTTGCGGCGCGTTCCGCAATGGCGATTTGTTCAAGCCCCTTTCGCGTCGCGGATAGCCTGCCACACCTTCATTGGCGTCAGCGGCGTGTGAAGCGTCTTGATCCCCAGTTCGCTGAGCGCGTCCATGACACCGTTGACGATGCAAGGCGGTCCCCCGATCGCGCCGGACTCGCCGCAGCCCTTCGCGCCCAACGGATTGGTGCGGCACGGAGCGGACTCATCGAGCGTGACGTCAATACCCGGAATGTCGGCGGCACGCGGCAGGCAATAATCCTGGTATGTGGCGGTGAGCAATTGTCCTTGCTCGTCGTAGGTCACACCCTCATAAAGCGCCTGCCCAATTCCCTGCGCCACGCCGCCATGCACCTGCCCCGTCACCAGCATTGGATTGACGGCGATGCCGACGTCGTCGACGGTCGTGTATCGTGCAACACGGCTGACGCCGGTCGCTGGGTCGACTTCGACCTCGCAGATATGCGTGCCGTTCGGCCAGCTCGGTCCGTCGACCTCGCCCTCGCTGTCGACGCTCAGCCGCGCGCCGGCCTCCTTGCCGGCAATTTCGAACAGGCCGATGCGTTTGTCGGTGCCGACCACTGAGAGCATGCCGTTGCTGTACTCTATGTCCTCGACCGAAGCCTCCAGCAGGTTCGATGCCTTTTCGCGCGCTTTTGCGATCATGTCGCTTGCGGAGACCGCAAGCGCGGTCCCTCCGACGAACAGCGAACGCGATCCGACGCTGCCGAAACCGGTGGCCAGATCTGTGTCGCCCTGAACGATGTCGATTTTGTCCATCGGGATGCCGAGAGCCTCCGACGCCATCTGGCTGTAGGTGGTCTGCAAGCCTTGCCCCATCGCCATTGTGCCGGAGTGCAAGACAATGCGCCCTTCCGCCGTCGCATGCAGGCTGACCTTTTCATTGTGCGCCCGACCCCCGGTCCATTCGATGTAGCTGGTCAGCCCTCGGCCGTAGAGCAGTCCTTTCTTTTTCGCCGCCCTCTTGCGCGCGCCAAAGCCGTCCCAGTCGGCGAGCTTGGAAGCGCGCTCCAGCATGTGAGCAAACGCGCCGGAATCATAGACCTGACCGACCGGGTTGGTGTAGGGCAGCTGCGATGGCTTGATGTAGTTGATCTTGCGGATGGTGCGCGGGTCCATTCCGAGCTGGCGGGCCGCGGCGTCCATCAGCCGCTCGACGATGAACACCCCCTCCGGCCGCCCGGCGCCGCGGTACGCGCCGACCGGCGCGGTGTTGGTCATCACGGCTTTCACCTCGTAATGCACAAGCGGCAGATCGTAGACGCCGGACTGAACGAACGGCCCGAGCACCAGCGGGATGATGGTGCCCGCGCCGGTAAGATATGCGCCGGTGCCGCCGACCGAGCGTACGCGATAGGCCAGCACCCGGCCTTTGGAGTCGAGCGCGAACTCGCCCGTTGACGTGAGATCGCGGCCATGGGTGCCGCCGACGAACTCGTCGGTGCGGTCGCCGCGCCAGCGCACCTTGCGATTCAGCTTGACCGCGGCATAGGCCACGATGCCGTCTTCGGGATAGAGGTTCGTCTTCTGCCCAAAGCCACCGCCGATATCGCCGACCAGAACCCGGACGCTTTCCTTCGGGCGCTTCAATACCGCCTCGGCCAGCACATCGCGTGTCGAGCCCGGCGTCTGCGACTGCACATGCAGGATCAGTCGGCCGGACTTCTTGTCGACCTCGGCGATGGTCGAGCGCGGCTCCATCGCGGATGGCACCAGTCGCTGGCTGACCAGATCAAGCGACACTACATGCGCCGCCCCGGCAAAGGCGGATTCCACCGCAGCCGCGTCGCCATAACTCATTGCCGCCACGACATTGTCGGGTGCCTCCGCCCATACCGCAGGCGCGCCAGGCCTGGTTGCCTCAAATGGATCGACCACCGAGGGCAGAACCTCGTATTCGACCGTGATCGCTTCCGACGCGGTTTGGGCTGCCAGCCGCGATCTTGCCACCACGGCCGCGACCGGCTCACCGGCAAAGCGCACAATCTCATGGGCCAGCAGCCGCCGCGGCGGCACGGTCATCGGCTTGCCGTCGGGCCGCATGAACACTGACAGGGTCGGGATAGTCCCGATGTTCTCGGCAACCAAATCAGCTCCGGTATAAACCGCCTCGACCTCCGGCATCTCCCTGGCGGCATTTGAATCGATGGACGTGATCTTCGCATGGGCATGCGGCGAACGCAGCACATGCAGCCACAGTGCGCCCTCCGCAGGCTTGTCATCGATGAACTGCCCCTTCCCGGTCAGCAGCCTGTGGTCTTCGAGGCGTTTTACCGGCTGGCCCGCACCGAAACGCATATTGCCGGGAAGAATGTTCATTCGAGTTTGTCCTTCGAGTCTCTTATTTGAGGGTTGGGCGGGTTTTAACGCATTCTGTCAGTGAGACAACTCGCGGGGGTGACCCGGGCGCGAGCGTTCGATCCGAGCCGGAAGAATGCTTAGGGTATTTGCAGCAGCACCGCCTCGAGCGTCTTGCGCTCGGACGCGTTCAAGGCCGCCTGCGGTGAGACAGGATCGCCCACCTCATAGCCTTGGATCGCCAGGCCCGCCTTGATGCAGGCCGCGAGATTGTATCGGGCAAAGGCTTCGTTGAGTTGCCAAAGCCTCCGCTGTAAAATCAGTGCCTCGTCCCACCGCGCCGCCTTGCAAAGGTTATACAGCTCGACGCTTTGTCGCGGAATCAGACAGGCCGGACCCGCCATCCAGCCGACGCCGCCGATCAACATCACCGCTGCGGGTATATGGGCCATGCCGAGAATACTTTAAGGCTGTCCCCACAGCGGTTCATGATCGACAGCAAGCGGCCGGTATTGGTGGAGGCGTCCTTGATGTAACGGATGCGCGGATGCATCGCTAGCCGCGCAATGACATCGAGCGTCAAATCGGAGCGCTGAAAATTAGGATTGGTGTAGATCACCACCGGAACATCCGCCGCATCCGCAATGGCGCGAAAATAGGCTTCGATCTGCGCGTCTTGTAGCGGGAAATACGCTTCAAGGACCGCGAGAATGCCGCTCGCACCGAGCTTTTGATATGCTTTGGCTTGCGCGACCGCATCAGCAGTCGACGTGGAAGCGACGCCGGCGATCACCGGCACCCGACCTTGAGCAGCTTCGACGCTGGTCCGCACCACCGTCGCGCGCTGCGAGTTGTCGAGATAGGCGAACTCCCCGGTAGAGCCCAGCGGGGTCAACCCATGGACCCCTGCAGCGATGAGATCGTCACACAACCGCGCCAGCACTTCGGTGCGGATGTGGCCTGTCGCATCGATGGGAGTGACCAGATAGGGAAAAACGCCGTGGAATTCGCTCATGAAATAAACCTTAGGGCCTCGGCAGCACGTGGGACAAATTGGTGTCGGCGAATGCGATGCCTCCCGACATCGCGCCTTGCTTGCGCCACACCCACCGCTCGATTGTGGCTTTCAGCTGTCTTCCTGACGACCTCGCATCCACTTCATCAGGCAGACGCCGATGACACTGGGCGAAAACGACATGAAACGCCAACGAATTAAGCGGTGAGTTGACCCGAGCGACGGCAGGCTCGCCAACACGTCTCTGACTGATCGAGTCATTTTTCTGCCGTAGTAAATCAACAGTATCCACAGCAGCTACCTTTCCGTTTGTATGCGTGCGCCAGAGTAAGCAGCGAGTGCGACATGAAAACGCTGTACGAGTTGCTAGGCGCCCTTCCACACGACGACGCTGAAGCTCTCAGGTCCGCATTCCGCAAGGCGGTCAAAGGCGCCCACCCGGACCTCAGACCTGGCGATCCCGATGCTGCGCTGAAGTTTCGACAGATCGTCCGTGCAAACCAGATCCTTTGCGATGCTGAAGAGCGCGAGGCGTACGACCATTTGCTCGAGCTCGCGCATCTGGAGCAGGTATCAGCGTCCAAGAAGGCAGCTGCCGCCAAGGTTCACAGGCTTGCCTCCGGGGTGATCGCGCTTACCGGAGCATCGGTCGTGACCGTCAGCGGATATTTGCTGTTCATCCATCTTTCGGCGGCCTCTATCGCCTCGATCAGCAACGTCAGCGCGAGCATGCGGAGCTGGCCCGAGCTCGCTCCGCTTGCAGCAGGCTCAGCAGATCTTCAGAAGAGCGCGCCCGAGTTGGGTCAGAACGCAAGCATTTCCGATGCGAGGGGCGCGCAAAACAGCGACCTGACCGAAGCCGAAACGGAGAATGTCTTTCACGTCCAGTTCGGCGGCAATCCGGAATTCCCTGGAAGCGAAGCGAGGGCTTGGCACGTGCGGGGCGATGCGGACTACCGGCATGGCGATCTCAAGGAAGCGCTAGCCGACCTGGACCGCGCGATCCAACGAGATGCCAAGTATTTGCCCGCCTACATCGATCACGGCATCATCTTCTATCGCCAGCGCAAGTTCGAACGCGCCTTCGCTGACATCGCGCGGACCCGACGGGTCGAAAAACCAGCCCGCTCCAAACCTGGGCCACGGGTCGCCAGGACGCACCGCTTCGAACGTGGCGCGCGGGCGCCCGTACCGTTCTCGCATCGACACATCGCTGAGCAGGACCTATCGGGGCGAGGCGGTGGCTGAGCAGGACCTGTCGTCGCAAGGCGGTGGCTGAGCGGGACCCTCATCGGGGCGGCGAGACAAATATTCTTTACGCGCAATGTTGAAGCTCCCGCGCTCCGCTAGTCCGCGTTCGGCGGAAGGTTGTCCTCGCCTGTTCGTAGCCTCAGTATTGGCCGAGCCAAGTGGGTATAACGACTTCCAAGGTGAGCCGCGGGAACTCGGCTGTTTCCGCCACGCCTCGCAATCCGGAACTGAAAGGGCTTTTCCACGTTTGCGCCCGACGCCGCCTATTGCACGATTCCGAAACTGAAAGCAGGCGATCGGAAAATAAAAAATGCATCACGAAGTTCTCAACTCACCTTTCCACATCAGCAAACCGAACCACTCAACAGCAAGTTTTTCCATCACAGACCAACGATCGGCAGGACCCAAGCTAAGGCGCTTGCTGTTTTTAAGCGCCTTGCTTTGCGTTTCGGCCGCAACAACAAAGGCCGAAGCCCGTCCGCGCTACAACCCGGCGCTGACGGAATGGCAGGTAGGCTGTGGCGACCCCGTCATGCGTCCTTGCGTCGGTATAAGCGCGCTCCCCACCGGGAACAACGTCGCAGGAGTTCGCCGCTCCCTTAACCCGAAGATCGCAGCACATGGCCAAGCACCTTTCTGGCAAGGACGGCGGGGCAGTAAAAGTTCAGCTGCCTTCAGCAGCGCCCCACGTTTGGTTCGCCCGCGATCAGAACGGCCGAACCCGGTCCGCGTTGGCGGAATTGTTTCACCACTAGCGGCCAAGGTACGTGAGATATCGTCTTCGTGTGGCTCATCGATCGTCTCCGGTGTCCGACACACTCGCATTGCAGATACTCGCAGAAGGAGCCTGCATGCCAGCGGACAGGCGGTGGACATGAAGGGCAACCCGAGGTGCATCTACCAACATCTCGCTCGGTGGTCTGGCGGCTACTCCACTGACTACGGGCGCGTGCAGCACGTGCATATCAGCTATTCGGGCGGAGGCCGTGAGTGGGGCCTTCGTTTCGCACATCGCGCCCACCATCACCGCGCCCGGTATGCGCACCTTCAGAATCGCTAGAGTGGCGGCGATTCGACAATCTCATCAACTCGACGGCTCGAACGGACTGGCTGCCGCGCATGCGACGGGGACAGGCCTTGACCGCGAGGAAGCCCGGCGCCCCCCGCGACAGCGCCGCCAATCGGATTCTATGCAGAATTGGTTCCGCTGAAGTTCGGCGGTACTTTTGTTCGGACCTTGGTCGTCGCGTCGTAAATCTCAACGCGCAGCATCGGGTATCGCATCAGCAATTCTGTTGCCGCCTTCTTGGCTGCACTCTCTTCCGCGAAATGATTCTTGTGATGCCCATCGACGACCACCGCGTACCCATGTGCGGGCGCGATGTCGGCCCGCTGAATGGTTCTTGGTTGCTGTTGTTCGAGCCGGAGAGTCGGTTTTTTCATGAGCGTTTTCTGCGCGGTTGGTGTTGCAACGCAAAGGACTGCGATGCCCTCGTACCTGAGTCGCAAGGACGGCGGCCCGAATTATGTGGCCGTACCCGCGCTAGGTTGTGGAGAGGTTTGCGGTGGCAAATGACCATGTCACCGTCGGACACAGAACTGCTCGCCAGCCGTATTGTTCCTCGGAAAAGGTAACTGCAGGCCGAGAACAATTGGTTAAGTGGCGTGTTGTATTTTGGGCAGCATGTGAATGGAATCCGACATGCAAGGCCGCCTCCAGATAGACGTAGTCCATTCCCGCGCGATCGCGAGGGAAGTGGCGGAAAGGCTCCGTATAGCCTTGGCGCAGGGTCAGCCAGAACCGGGCAAGCCATTACAAGCGCTGATCGACCGTTTAACCGAACTGGATGAGCGTTCGCCGCCGATCGCGCCCGAGTAAATTGGAAAGAGCCCAAGCACCGCACCGGACTTTGATGGTTCCCTCAGCGTTCAATGCGACCGGCTTCGCCGGCTCGAGAGGATTTGGTCTCTCGTGACAAAGCCTTTGATCGCCTCGAGCACTGGTTCCTGATCACCTGCGAAGAACCAGTGATCATTCCCGTCCAGTTCGACGAATTGAGCGCCACTGATGTGGCTGGCCATATCACGGCCCGCCTCAAAGCGCACCGCCCCGTCGTTCCGGCGGTGCAGCACCAGAGTCGGCACAGAAATACGAGGTAGCAGATCTCTCACGTCGGTGTCGCGCAAGGCCTTGAGCACGGCCCAAATACCGCCGGGACTGGACGCAGCGCGCAGCAGACCGGCCCACCAGGCCCTCGCTTGAGGATCACGAGAAAGGCTCGGCCCGAACGTTTCGATCCCTGCAGGCCCGCCCCACTCTGCGACGAGTTGCTGGCGCCAGACATCATATTGGCTTGCCCGCAATGCGTACGGATAGTCCGGCGCCCAACTCCCCTTGGCCAATGAACCGAAAAGAATGAGGCCAGCCACCAGGCGGGGCTGATCGACCGCAAACTTGATACATGCCGGCCCACATTCCGAGGCTCCAAACAGAACGACGCGACGCGCGTGCGTCGCCCGCAGCACGGTGTCGATATCCTCGGCGGTGACCTCGACATTCGGCGCCGATCCAACCCGGTCCGAGAGCCCGACACCACGACGATCGAACATGATGAGGCGCCCAAGAGACATCATCGAAACGAGGAATGCCCGGCACGACGCATGCTCCCAAACACGTTCCACGTGTGACACGAAGCCAGGCATGATGAGGATATCAAGCTCGCCGATTCCGTATGTTTGATAGGCTAGATGTACGCCCGCCCCCTTTACATAGCGCGTCGGGGGAACGGCATGGACCACTGGCGCCGTGGCCGAATCCATGAGCGCTTCGGTAGCGGCCTCAGGCGAAACCCCAAGCTCGTCACGCAAGCGCTGCGTCAGCAGCGAATAATGCCGTTCCGCCGAACTTCGATCGCCGGCAAGCAGGAGGCTTCGGATCAGATGCCGACCGTACACCTCGCTCAACGGATCAAGCTCCACGAGCCGTCCAGCGTGAGCTGCCGCGGCAAAATGTTCGCCTCCGGCATTCTTCTGCTGGACGAGACGCTCCAGCCCATGCATGAGCCGGCCCCTAAGCGCCTCGCGGCGAAAGAACGCCCAATCGTCGAACTCCGGAGAATCGCCCGGGGAGAAGCCCGCGAGGTAGTCACCTCTATAGGCTAGGCAGGCTTCCTCGAAAGCGCCCCGGTCGCAGGCACTTTCGAAAAGATGCGAGTCGACCTTCAGTTCGACCCTTGGAGACCACCGCACACTGGTGCGGTCGGTCTCGAAAACTCGATCGCCAAGCATCACTTCCACGCGATGAAGCATCCGCCGCAATCGTGCGCGCGCAGTCTCGCGCGGGCTCTCAGGCCACAGCAGCGTCGCAAGGACATCCCGTGCAACGGCGCCTTGCGCCTCCGCCAGATAGATCAGCAGCGCGAGACCCTTCCGCAGTTTCAGCTTGATCGTGCCGTCGTCACTTTGGATCTCGGGCAACCCGAGAGTCTGAAGTGAGAACCCGGTCATGATGGACCCTTTACCGAACCGCGCCCCCGGGGACGCACAGGGGACGGTCGAGGGATAACAGTAGGTCCGACGGGCCAAGTAGCCACCAACGTCGCAACCACTGCTGCACTATACAACCGAGGAATAGCCATGCTCGCACGTCTCCTGATCCTATCCTACGCCACCCTGAGCTATGCCGTCTTCCTTCTTTCATTTCTCTACGCCCTCGGTTTCGTCGGCAACTATCTCGTGCCAAAGTCAATCGACATTGGCGGTCAGACAAATCTGTGCGAGGCCATTCTTGTCGATCTGCCGCTGCTTGGCGTGTTTGCGCTTCAGCACAGCATTATGGCACGCTCAGCCTTCAAACAATGGTGGGCTAAACACCTCCCGCTGGCCTGCGAGCGCAGCACCTACGTGCTGCTCTCCAGCCTGATCCTTCTGCTCTTGTTCTGGCAGTGGCAGCCGATCCCATTACTCGTCTGGCACAGCGACGGAATGATAGCTTGGCTGCTGATCGGCTTGTATTGGCTCGGCTGGTTAATCGTTCTTGCCTCGACCTTCATGATCGATCATTTCGATCTGTCTGGCCTGCGGCAGGCTTTCCTCGCCTCGCGCGGCGTCAAGCTCGCGCGGCAATCATTCAAGACGCCCCTGCTCTACAAGA
Organism: Bradyrhizobium sp.; assembly: GCA_045811665.1. Lineage (GTDB taxonomy): Bacteria > Pseudomonadota > Alphaproteobacteria > Rhizobiales > Xanthobacteraceae > Bradyrhizobium. The sequence goes on along the minus strand of JBJMTO010000151.1, from coordinate 6,092 downwards.
TCGTTCGTCATCCGCTCATGCTGGGCTTTCTGCTCGCATTCTGGGCGACGCCTGACATGACCATTGGTCATTTGCTGTTCGCGTGTGTGAACACGACCTACATCCTGATCGGATTGCGGCTTGAGGAGCGGGATTTGATCACTCAGTTCGGCGCTACTTACCAGGAGTATCGCCGACGTGTTCCCATGCTGCTGCCCCGAATCTTCAACCTTCACCGATCGGGCGCGCGACTATGAGAGCAGCGCTATGCAGCGCGTTCACCGGACCGGCCAGAGAACCTGCGCGTCGAGGAGATCGAGAGCCGAAGCCGGCAAGCGACGATCGCGTGAACGACAGCTTGGCGCAGCTCTCGTAACGGATTTGCGCAGAATGAGCTTGGACAGCCGCGCTGTGAGATTCACGAACCGGTCTTAAGAAGACTGGCGCTCCCTAGGGGAATTGAACCCCTGTTTCAGCCTTGAGAGGGCCGCGTCCTAACCGCTAGACGAAGGGAGCGTGCTTGAAGGGAATAGCCGTGAAATTCCGTGGCTGCAAGGCAGGGCTGGCCATTTAAACGTCGGCAATCTGCGCGCCGAAGCCATCCGATCCGAGATCATGCGTCACGGCTCATTGGCAAATTTCAGGCGTCCCATGGGTTTCAGCGTATGGGCCTCGAAGGTGCGAATTTCCGTGAGCCCTCCTATCTCGAGCGTCACGACCACCCTGTCCCCAGCGACACCGGTAGACACGATCCGCGCGCCCTTGGGCAGCATCGCGGTGGTGTCGGTGGCAACAGTGCTTCCCTCGGTGCGGAAAAGACGATAGCCGATGGCGAACAGAACGGCTGCGACCGCCAGCGCAGTTGTAAGGCCCGCGATCAGCATCATCCGGCGCACCCGCGCGAACAACGCGGCCTGCTCGGGGGTCGGCTCGGGTGCAACAATTTCGGTCATGCGAAACTCTTTGGGGGACGGCTCTTTTTTGGAACAGGAAGCAGCGAAAGACGGCAGGCTGGAGCTCACCGTCTCGGGCGACGAGGGCTCAACCCGGCTCGACCGCGTGCTTGCCGGGCGTCTTCAACAGCTCTCGCGCTCGCGGCTGAAGGCGCTGATCCTCGCTGGCCAGGTCACCGTCGGAACCAACCCCATCCGCGACCCCGCTTATCATGTCGGCGCCGGCGATACGATCACAATCGACGTGCCTCAGGCCGTGCCGGCTGAACCGTCGGGCGAGGATATCGCGCTGGATTTCGTCTATGAGGATGACGACATCATCGTAATCGACAAGCCCCGCGGCCTGGTCGTGCATCCGGCCGCCGGCCACGAGACCGGGACCTTGGTGAACGCGCTGATCGCGCATTGCGGCGCCAGCCTTTCGGGGATCGGCGGGATCAAACGCCCCGGCATCGTGCATCGGCTCGACAAGGACACCACCGGCCTGATGGTGGTCGCGAAGAACGACCGGGCGCATCAATGGCTGAGCGCGCAGTTTGCCGATCATGGCCGCACCGGCGCCATGCGACGCGGCTACATGGCCTTTGTCTGGGGCGTGCCGTCCCGGCACCGTGGGACGGTGGACGCCCCGATCGACCGCCATCCGCATGCGCGCGAAAAAATGGCGGTCCGGCAAGGCGGGCGCGAGGCCGTGACCCACTGGGAAATCCTGGAGAGCTTCAACGGGCGTGACGGCAAACCGGCGGCGGCGCTGTTGGCGTGCCAGCTCGAAACCGGGCGGACCCATCAGATCCGGGTGCATCTTGCCCATATCGGCCATCCCTTGATGGGCGACACGGTTTACGGCCCGCACTTCAAGACCAAGGCCAGCCACCTCGGCCCTCTCGGCCAGTCAGCCTTAGCCGCCCTCGGGCGCCAAGCGCTACATGCATACCTTCTCAGCCTGGAACACCCCAAAACGGGGGAGATTTTGCACTGGCAGCGGCCCTTGCCAGAGGATTTACGTCTCCTGCAAGCCGGGCTGCGGGCGACCGTGTGACGCAGCCTCTCGCGAAAAGTACTGGTATGACAATACGTTATATCAGCCACACGGCGACGTGACCCCGTCTCTCCTTCCAATCGACCCCCAAAATCGTGTATGTTGCACCTGCGTTGAATGTCCAACGCGGAACATCGTAGCGTGACTGGCTTTAACAGAGCAGTCGCCTACCGGGCTCGCCGCTATCGGGGGCCTGAACCACTGGAGGGCGCTGAATGGCCCGTACAGCTACTTTGCCGGTTCTCAATGGAGAATCCGGTTTATCAAGATACCTCGCCGAGATCCGCAAGTTTCCCATGCTGGAACCCCAGCAGGAATACATGCTGGCGAAGCGCTGGCGCGAACATGACGATCGCGACGCAGCACATCAGCTTGTCACCAGCCATCTCCGGCTCGTGGCCAAGATCGCCATGGGCTATCGAGGCTACGGATTGCCGATCTCCGAAGTCGTTTCGGAGGGCAATGTCGGCCTGATGCAGGCGGTGAAGCGGTTCGAGCCCGACAAGGGCTTCCGGCTCGCCACCTACGCCATGTGGTGGATCAAGGCGTCGATCCAAGAATATATCCTGCGCTCGTGGTCGCTCGTCAAGATGGGCACGACCGCGAACCAGAAGAAGCTGTTCTTCAACCTGCGCAAGGCGAAGAGCAAGATCTCCGCGCTGGACGAGGGCGATTTGCACCCCGACCAGGTGAAGCTGATTGCCAAGCGCCTCGGCGTCACCGATCAGGACGTGATCGACATGAACCGCCGGCTTGGCGGCGATGCCTCGCTCAACGCGCCGATCCGCGACGATGGTGAAGCCGGCGAATGGCAGGACTGGCTGGTCGATACCGCGCCCAACCAGGAAGCCATCATGGCCGAGCACGAGGAGTTCGATCATCGCCGTCAGGCGCTGACCGGGGCCATCGGCGTGCTCAACCCGCGGGAACGGCGGATCTTCGAAGCCAGGCGTCTGGCGGAAGACCCGATGACGCTTGAGGATCTCGCCGCCGAATTCGGCGTGTCGCGCGAGCGCGTGCGGCAGATCGAGGTCCGCGCCTTTGAGAAGGTGCAGTCCGCGGTCAAGGGCACCATCGCCAAGCAGGAACAGGCGGCGCTGGAAGCGGCGCAGTAATCTTCGAGGCGCAGCAACGCGTGACGAAAGCCGGCGGCGAGGCCGGCTTTTTTGTTGCCGGCTTGCCGCGCTGAGCCCGGCGAATTTCGCTCCCGGCGCGGCGCTACCGATGTGACGGGCGGGCATCACGGTCCCCATTGCCTGGCCAGCGTCGCAAGCGCGCAACCTTCACAATATCGCGCATCCTTGAAGTCGATCCAGTTATGCGCATAGACCCGCTCCGTCGGAATGCGGTAGCGCGCCCGGAGCACATTCACCAGAATTCGCCACGCGGCAATCTGCGCCTCGCTCGCCCCGCGCGTCACGTCGGGAAAATTGCCGGCGAATTCCACGCCGATCGAATTGCTGCCGATGACCTGATGAAAGGTCGGACGGTTATCGATGTATTTGTTGTCGTTGCGGTTGGCGCCGTCGCCATGGGTCGGCACCAGGTTTTCCGACACCGCCCAGTACACCGTGCCGTCGGTTTCCACCCAGACCGTGACGCCGCGCCGCGTCGGGTTCTTCGATTGCTCCAGCGCGCCGCGCCGTGCCGAGCCCGGCGGTCCCTCGGTCTGATGCACGATGATGTTGCGCCAGGGATGGGCGTCGGCGACATCGCCCCACGGCGCCAGCCAGACCATCTTCAGCCCGGGTATCTCAGGAGTGCCGGAGCCGCGCGCGATCATGGCGAGATCAGCCGTCTGCGCCGATGCCGGAGCCGAGACCGCGATCGCGCAGAGCGCCACGGCGAGAAGGCGGAAACGGATGGCTCTCATCTTCAGGTTTTCCGGACCGGCTCGATAGCACGCTCAGGCGTTGTTGAGCAGCGTTTGTCCGGACATTGCCCCGGTCTCCGCTGTCGGAGCCAGCGGCGGGGAATCGTAGATCGCATGACAATTCTTGCCGCTATTCTTGGCAGCATAAAGCGCCTGATCGGCGGTCGCCATCAGCCGATCCGGGAACACCCCGATCTGCGGATTCCATTCCGCGACCCCGATCGAAAGCGAGATCGGAATATCGCTGCCGACGCAAGCGGCGGCGTCGTCGCGGCACACATCCAGGATTCGCCGCGCGATCATGGCGCCTTCGCGCAGCGTGGAGGCCGGCAGCACGACGCAGAACTCGTCACCGCCGGTGCGCGCCAGCATGTCGCCGGTGCGCAATCGCGTTTGCGCCATCAGCGTAAAATGCTGCAGGCAGGCGTCGCCGGCGGCGTGACCATGGTTGTCGTTGATCGCCTTGAAGCCATCGAGATCGATCACCAGGAGCGCGAACGGCTCGCCGCTCCGATCCGATCGCGCGCATTCCTCGGTCAGCCGTTGCAGCAGGTGGCGGCGGTTGCCGACGCCGGTGAGATCGTCGAGCAGGGCAAGGTCGGCCACCTCGTTTCGCAGACGATCGATCGCCATCAGCAGGAAGCCGAAATTCCACGACATCGAAAGAAACATCAACACCAGCACGATGATCGACTGCACCGGACTGGAGCGGATGAAGGAAAAATCCCCGCCGATATGCAGCAGGCTGCCGCCGGCGCGCAGCACGTAAAGCGCGACCATGAGGATCGAGACCACGCCGGCAAGCCGGGCTCCCGGATTGATGCGGCCCTCGTGCCTGGAGAGCAACAGCTTCAGCGTCAGCGCCATCGGCACCGCCTGTCCGAACGAGTAGATCAGGATCCGAGCTTGCATGCTGTCGTAGACGGCTATGAAGAAGCTCAGGCCGGCGAAGCTCGATCCCGTTATCCACGCGGTGGTGCGCCAGCCCACCGGCTGATCGTAGAACCGCTGGATTCCCATCCCGGCGACGCAGGCGGCGAAAATCAGCGTGACGCCGCCCGCCAACAACGGCAGCAGCGAAACGATCTCGAAGCGCAAACTCGCCATCGCGGCGCCAGCGGCCGCCAGGAACGCCGATGCGGTCCAGAAGCGAGCGGCTTCGAATTTGGGGTAACTGCGCGCGACATAGGTCCATATCAGCCCCAGCGCGCAAAAATTGACGACGAACACCGTCCACAGCGTCGGTACGCTCAACATTGCGAACGCAGGATGCACAGCCTCCTGCCTCCCCTGTTCTCGAGCCCACCCATGACCGCCCTTTCCTGCCATCATAAGTGCGGCCGGTTGGCTTAACGGACTCTCACCGCGAAGCTGCAATTGTTGCTGTGGTTTTGAAATGATGAAGAGCACGCAGATCTGTTCGCGCAGTGTTCCATCACGGCCGCATCGGTCGCGCATCGTTAACCCTGATGAGACAAGTTTGATGTGAGCGGCGCGAGAATTCGCCCGGCGCGACGCGCGCGACCCAGCGCGATAAGGGCGAAAAACGGATAACAACTGTGGATAACGCGATGACACCGGCGTGACAGTGCGGGGCAGCGCGCCGCGAATCTGTTGGGATTGTGTCCGAGGTCGTTGCGAGGCTGGCCCTCCGCCGAGCATGCCTCGTGTCGCGTTTCCTTCCATTAAACCCTGAGAGGATACTATGGCTAAGAAAGCGAAGAAGGCGAAAAAGGCGAAGAAGGCGAAAAAGTCCAAGAAGGGCAAGAAGTAACCTACGAGCCCGGGTGGAGCACAGCTCCGCCCGGGCACCCGGTCTCAAGCGATAACGATTTTGAAAATGGCGGGCCTCGGGTCCGCTTTTTATTTTTGGCGTCATCAAACTGTCAGCCGTATAAGGCTTGCTGGCAAGATTTCCGAAACATGGAGCTGACAACAGATGACTGCGATCCGTGGAGCCGCCGTGACCGGCGCCGCCAGTGGTATTGGCCGGGCGCTGGCGCTTGAACTTGCGGCGCGTGGCTGCGATCTCGCGCTCGCCGATCGTGACGAAGCGGGGCTGCAGGTGGTCGCGGCGGAAATCGCCAAAACCAACAACGCTAAAGGGCAGCCACGCAAAGTCAGCGTGCATCGGCTCGATGTCGGCGAGCCCAGCCAGATCGAAGCGTTCGCGCAAGCCGCGGTCACGGCCCATCCCGGCCTCAACGTCGTGATCAATAACGCCGGCGTCGCGCTGCTTGGGCAATTC
>JBJMTO010000150.1:0-25712 GCA_045811665.1 Bradyrhizobium sp. | reverse complement strand
TAATAGATCTTGAACGCGACGCCGACGCCCAGCAACAGCGGAAGCGCGATGATATTTGCGAAGTTCAGGGCCAGGCCATCCAGTACGCAGAGTTCGAGAGTAACCAGGCCGGCGAGCACAAGCGGCACCAGCGTGAGCGCTACGTCCGTCCAGTGCCGCAACGCGATGAACAGAAGAATGGCGATCGCGACCAAAGCAAGGATACCGGCCTGCAGGAAAGCGGTGGTTATCGTCCTACCCGACTCATAGTAGCCGATTGCAGTCCCGGCGGCCGACGGTTCAGCACGAAGCACGGCGGTGGCAAAGTCCCGCAGCACGTTCGTGTCGTTGGGATCGCCCTTGGGCATCGCCTGCACGCGGGCTCTGCCGTCCGGTAACACCCAGGCGCGGACCAGATCCGGCGGCAGCGTTTTGGCACTCACCAGTTCAGGGGCGATGCTCTTGCGAAGACGATCGAGGTCGTGAACCAGCGGCGGCACCAACGCAGCCTCGGCTTTCGCCCTGACACTCGCATCTGCGGCTGCAAGCTGTTTCAGTAAACGGGAAACCCGCCGCGCTGTTTCGGCTTCCGTGCCGCTCGCGCGGCTCGCAGCCCTGGAGAGATCGTCGGCTGCGTTCTGAATCGCCGCTACGTTGTCCTGATCGGTCGGTGCGGGGGGCTGTCTGGTCGGATTAAGTGCTCCGCCGAGGCGCTGAGAAACGGCCTTCAATGCGGCTATTTTCTGCTCCTGTTCGGCTGGGATGAAGCTGCTGAGCGTCACGACGCGAGAGACCTCGGGCAGGGCGGCGAGGCGCTTCGCCGTCGCATCGGCTTCTTGCAGCGATGGAGCCAGGACTTCCGCATTGTTGCCGCTGGTTTGCGGGTCGCTCTGCAGTTCGCGGTACGTCTTCACCGACGCCGAGTCCGGGCTTTGCAGATCGACCGGATTGAAGTTGAACGGCAAGTGCAGCAACAACGGTGTGCCGGCCAGTACGACGAGAATGGTGCCCGCAACCACGGCAATCCGGTGCCGTTGCAGAAACTCATCGACGGGGGCGAGGCTGCGAAAGCCGATCGCGCCAACTTCTCCCGGCGGATTGAGTACCGCCAGCATCGCCGGCACCAGGGTGATGCTGCAGAAGAATGCGATCAGCATGCCGCAGCCCGCGATCAAGCCCAGTTCCGAAAGCCCGCGATAGCTGGTCGGTAGAAATGAGAAAAACCCGACGGCCGTGGCCGCCGCCGCCAGCGCAAGGGGATCGCCGGCCTTGCGGGCGGCCCATCGAAGAGCCTCGCGCAGGTTGTCGTGCTCGTGCCTTTCGGTGCGATAGCGCACGCTGAATTGAATTCCGAAATCGACGCCGAGACCGACGAACAGCACGAAGAAAGCGATCGATATCAGGTTGAAAGAGCCGACCATGGCGAGCCCGATTGCGACCGTCGCCGCAAGTCCCACCATCAGACTGAAGAAAACGGCAGCTATGATCTTCCACGAGCGAAGAGCGAGCCACAGAATGATCAGCACGCCGAGCACCGCAGCCAAGGTGTCGCGCACTGCGCTATGTCTAATCACCGAGAACTGCTCGTCGTTCATCGGCACCTGACCAGTGAGATCGATGGTTGCGCCGAACTTGCCCTTCAGATCAAGCTCGGCGGCGGCGCGGCGAATGCCTTCCGTCGCCTTCTGGCCTGGCTGCAACTGCGAGAAATCCAGCTCTGGCTGGACATCGATAAAATGTCGCAGCTCGTCGGAGCGCGGCTTGCGGCCCTGGAGCAACTCCTCCCAGGAAAACGCAGCCGGCTTCCCCGCCAGAACGTCATTCAGGGTTCGATCGGCAAGCGAAAGCGGCCAGCCCAGTTGGTTGAGCTTGATCCTGCCGCGCCGAACTCCCTCGCTTGCGAACGAGATCGCCTTCATCACACCGCGAAGGCTGGGATCGGCCGATAGCGTTGCGATTACCGGCTGAGCCTGCGCCAGTCCTTCGGCACTTTTCTTGACCTCTGCTGGAGAGCCGAACAACAATCCGTTTCGTTCGAAAAACTCACCACTGTCGGGCTGGCCTACCAGCGGAAACAAGCCGGTATCCTTCGAGAGGCGCTGCGCGAGCGCGTTTGTCGCCATCTCGGCATTCTCGGGCGTAGGCGCTTTGACGAGCACCGAAATGCCTTTTTGTGGAAAGGCCTTTGACAATTCCACTTGGCGCTGATGCCAAGGGAGATCCTGCGAAATCAAATCTTCCACGTCCGTATTGATGGAGAATTTGGCGGCGTCAAAAGCAAGGGCCACCAGCATCACCAGCGTGCCCGCGACGACGACCGTCCAGCGGTAGCGGGCGCAGTAATCGACGATGCGGACGATGGCTGAATTGACCATGGCTGCTGGTCGCGTTTCCCGATCCCCAGACTGGAACATTGCCGCACCAACGCTTTGGCAGGCGAAATTGTTCAGCAGCGGTGGTAAAATAAAACCAGGCTATTTGGGGGAGTGCAGGTCCTCGGACGTTCGATACTCGCCGGACTGTTCGTGCTGCTTTGTCCGCAGATCGGCTCGGGCGGCATGCGAGAGATCCCAGTCAGCGCCGCACACTGCGGTGCGGGTTCAAGCCGCTTCGGCTAGATTGAACTGGACTCGATTTCGTCCCTCGCGCTTTGCGGTGTAGAGGGCAGTGTCAGCACTTTCGATCAACTTGTCGACGGTGAGATAGCCATCGACCAGACCGCAGGCAACGCCGACGCTTATGGTAACATGGTTCAAGTTATCTTTTCTGTTTAGATGCGGGAGCGATCGCGCCGAAACCGACCTGCATACCCGATCGGCGATCATCTGCGCCTGTGCATGGGTGACGTCCAGAAGCAGGACCACGAATTCTTCACCGCCATACCGTGCGGCCATGGTGTCGCTGCCACGCAACGCATCGGAAATCGCCGATGAGACGCCACACAAACATCCGTCTCCGGCATGGTGGCCGTAGTGATCGTTGTATCGTTTGAAATGATCGACGTCGATGAACAGAAGAGCCGCGTCCTTGCCGAGATTTGCGGCGCTCGAGAGAGCTGCCGCGCTTTCACGATCGAAATGTCGCCGGTTCACGAGACCGGTAAGCGCGTCGGTGTTCGAAAGGATCGTCAGCTCCTCCCGGTCCGCGGCAAGCATTTGCAGGCGCAACCCTTCCCGAGAGGAAAGCAAGTAACTAAGCCGCGTGCTTCTTTCAATTCGATAACTGGTGATGAGGCTGAAAGTGCCGCCGACCACGGTTTGGAAGATAAGCATGTAACCCAAGGCGGCGCCGTTTCCGCTCTCGGCGCCGATGCCGCTGTGAAAAACAGTCAACAAAGCCATCGCTCCGCAGCAAACTGCCGAGCAAAGGACGGCATATTTGAACCGAAGCGGAAAGGTGGAGTTCGCGTAGATCAAAGCCAAAATCGCCATCGTGAAAGCAAACGGGGCGAGAGGCGCGGATGAAGCTGCAGCAATTCCGGCGAGAGACGTAATGGCAAGGATCGCCATGAACGTAACCAGTATTTCCCGAAGCCGGGCAGGGAATCTGGACGCAAACAAGATGGGGATGAGGAGCAGGGGAACGTTCAGCCCTCTGATGACGTGCGCGGTGGCTCCGAGATCCGGAACAAAGATGAAGTCGGTGACGGTTGTCGAGAGAAAAAAACCTACTCCAGACAACATCGTGATGCGCAATTCGCGGGTTCGCTCGAGCCGGGTATCAGCTTCGAAACGCTCCTCGACCTCAGGCGCGAACTTCAGAATGGCGGCTTTGCCGTCCGTTCGCCACTCCATACCGTAACGCACGATCTCGTTGTCGATGAGAACGGCCATCGATTGAGTGGCCTCTAACGCCGATCCCGGTTCGTGTCTCTGGTCCAGTTCAAAAGCGTGATTATGCAGCATGGCGGGCGTAGAACTCACTTTCTAGAGTAGGTTGTGTCACCCGCACCTCTAAAGCGACGTTAAATGTACTGCTCAAGGGCAAGCTAAAAGTTGAATCACGTGACCTGCATAAAGTTGGTGCTAACCATACGTCCGTTGCGGCGTCCCTTCCGGGCCGTCCCGGCGAAAACCAAAGCCGATTCAGAGTCCGCGGCGTTTTTTGGAGAATGCGACGAACGCGCTTGCGCCACACCTCCAAGCCGCTTATGGGGGGCAACCGCTCGCGTGAGCCGCTCGCTTCAGGTCTTGAGCCCTTGGAATTTCCGCCAGAACCACATCCGGAGATACCGCGCGAGCCCATCCTGACGTTGCCGCGCGCGCTGAATGCGTATGTCGTGCTCCTGGCGGTGATTCATCTGCGCGTGCTGCTGCCCGCTGAGTGGGAAAACTGGACCATCGACGTGTTCGGCTTCATTCCGAAACGCTACGATTCAACCCTGCTCGCGATAGACTTCCCGGGTGGCACGGGCGCCAAGGTCTGGAGCTTTGTGACTTACTCGCTGCTTCACGCCAACCTCACCCATCTCGCGTTCAACGTGCTGTGGCTGCTGCCGTTCGGCAGCGCATTGGCCCGGCGCTTCGGGGGGCCCAGATTCTTCTTGTTCATGGCGGTGACGGCGGTAGCGGGCGCGCTAGCGCACCTTGTGGCTCATGAACACGCGGTCGCGCCGATGATAGGGGCATCGGCTTCAGTGTCCGGCACCATGGCTGCCGCCATTCGCTTTGCTTTCGTGCAAGGAAGCTTCCTTTCATTTAGCCGCGGCGAGGCGGACGTCGCGGCAAGGGTACCCGCCTTGTCGCTGCGGCGCGCGTTGCGTAATCCACGCGTGCTCGCATTTCTTGGCGTTTGGTTCGGCGTCAACGTTATCTTCGGCATCGGTGCGATCGCCATTGGCGTCGACGGCGGCAGCGTGGCTTGGCAGGCGCACATCGGCGGATTTGTCGCAGGTTTGCTGTTGTTCTCTGTGTTCGATCCGGTTCCGCGCGCGCCAACCGATGCTGCGGATGCGTCATCGCGAGACCGATCGCATCGCGGCTGATCGTTGCTTGCGGCCCATGCGGATTTCATTCATCATTGCGATCTGAGCGAGGCATAGGCTCGCGGGCTTGTTTATGCCTTTGTCGATGCGCTGCAATAAGCTTGCGCCAACTGTTGATCGGTCGACGGAACAAAGATCGCGCTCCTTGAATGGCGCGATCGGCTTCAGGGAGACGACAATGACGGTACGTGCAATTCTCGATACCAAGGGCCATCAGGTAGAAAGCGTCGAGCCGGAGACCAGGCTCTCGGGCGCTATCAAGCTCCTGAGTGAGCGGAAAATTGGCGCCGTCCTTGTAATGAGCAAAGGCCGGATCGAGGGAATCCTGTCCGAGCGCGATATCGTTCGTGTGCTCGGGGAGCGCGGCGCCAGCGTACTCGATGAACCAGTGAGCGCGGTTATGACCCGCAAGGTCGTCAGTTGCAGGCAGGCCGATACGGTCGCGGCCATCATGGAGATGATGACTACCGGCAAATTCAGGCATTTGCCGGTGGTAGAAGAGGGCAGTGTCGTTGGCCTGATTTCGATCGGGGACATCGTCAAGTGGCGCGTAAGGGAATACGAGACGGAGCAGGAAGCGCTCCGCGAGTACATCAAGACCGCCTGACCCAAGCGCTTAGGGCGCCTTGCCGATGGACTGGCTTGGCTCGCGCGATCCCGGGGCCAAAATGTCGATAGCTTCCTGAATAGAATCGATTGCCCGTTCAGTCGCCCGCGCGCCGAACGCGATCAGATCATTGGCGCGATGGAAATCGAACCAGCCGATTTGGCCGACACGCGGCGTGATCAAGAGGTCGGGCGGATCACCCGCCAGCCGCGCGCGCGTGATGCGGTCCTGCATGATGTTGAAGGCGTCCACCATAACGCTGGAGATGCCCGGCCGTCCGCCGCCGCCGAAGAACTCCCGTTTCATCGTGCGCTCCGCCGAAAACAATCTGCCGAAGCCTCGCTTCGGCACCGCGGGCTCAACCAAAGCCTGCGGCGCTTCGGCCGCGGGTCCGTGGGAATAGATGGTGGTGCTATGAGTGAACACGTCGCTGGACAGGTTGGCGGCAATAACGATCTCCGCACCGAGGGCGCGGGCCGCGGACACCGGTACCGGATTCACCAAAGCTCCGTCTACCAGCCATCGGTCGCCTACTAGCACCGGTGAAAAGATGCCAGGCAGCGCATAGGAAGCCCGCATCGCCTCGACGACGCGGCCATGTGTCAGCCAGATTTCATGGCCGGTGCGGACCTCGGTTGCGACTGTCGCAAACTTGAGCGGCAAGTCTTCGATCAGAGTGGAGCCGATCGCGCCCTCTAGTTGCGCCGCAAGCTTGTCGCCGCCGATCAGGCCCGAACCGTTGAGGCGGATATCCAGATAGCCCAAGATGTTACGTGGCTGCAGGCTGCGCGCCCATTCCTCCAACGCGTCCAGTTGGCCGGCCGCATAAGCTCCGCCGACGACGCCGCCTATCGAAGTGCCGACCACGACATTTGGAATGATGCCATGGGCGATCAAGGTTCGCACGATTCCGATATGGGCGAAGCCGCGCGCCGCCCCGCCGCCCAACGCCAGCCCGATAACGGGACGCCTGATACTCCCAAGTCCCACCTTGTCCGGGGCTTCAGAGCCGTTCTGGCTGCGTCCGTTCAATATTTCCAGCACCGGATTGTCTCCTTGGCGCAAAGTTAGCCGCGAACCGCCCGGCGCGCCAGAATGCATCACAAGCATAGTTTGTGCCGTGTTTAGGGCAGGCTAGGCAGGGATCATGGCTGCATCTCGGCTGCCCGAGTAACACGCGCCTAGCGTTGCAGGTTCCGGGCGGTATCCTCACGTCTCGAGGCTTGAATTTGCCGCGTTTTCGGTGAAAAGCATGGCGATGACCTCTGGGGGTTACGGCATCGAACGAACTGGGCGCGACGGGCACCCGCTGATGGCGCTTGCGCTCACGGGTTGGCTCATCTTCGGGATTGCGAGCCCGGCTGCCGCCCAGATGTTCAGCGACCGGCCACCGCCGGTGCCGCCTGGATTGGTACCCGAACCCGCGGCGCCGGCTCTGAATCTGGCACCGCCTTCGGGTTCGCTGCCGCTTCCCAGCATCGCCCCGCCGTCGGCGCCACCTTCCATTGCGGCCGTGCCGCCCGTCGCCGCCACGCAACCTGCGTTGGCTCCCAATCAGGGCGTTTTGTCATTGACTGCTCGCTACGGCAAGGACCTGCCGGTGATCAACAACGGGCTGGTATGGCGAGTGTTCTCGGATCGGCCCGACGAGAACGGTACGTTCAAGCTGATTCGCGAGGATCGGGGCGCCACGCCCAACATCGTGCTACCGCCAGGCAGCTACGTGGTCCATGTGGCGTTCGGACTTGTGAGCGCGGTTCGTGCGGTGACGCTGAAGGCCGATACCGACCGTGAATCGTTTGTGCTTCCGGCGGGTGGCTTGCGCATCGAAGGCCGCGTCGGATCCAGCAAGATACCGCAGAACCAGATATCGTTCGCCATCTACAAGGGAAGCCAGTTTGAGCTCGGCGAGCGCGCTTCGCTGCTGCCGAACGTCGCCGCGGGGGACGTGGCGTTGCTGCCGGAAGGCACCTACTACATCATTTCAAATTATGGGGACGCCAACTCCGTCGTCCGCTCGGACATTCGTGTTCAAGCGGGCAAGCTCACGGACGTGACGATCACCCATCGGGCCGCGGTCATCACGTTGAAGCTGGTCAGCGATAGGGGCGGTGAGGCCCTGGCGAATACCGCCTGGTCGGTGATTACGCCAGGTGGCGACGTGATCAAGGAATCGATCGGCGCATTTCCGCGTGTTGTGCTGTCGGAAGGCGAGTATCGGGTGATCGCAAAGAACGAGGGCAAGGTGTACGAGCGCCCCTTCAACGTCGTCAACGGTGTCGATGGCGAAATAGAGGTCATCGCTCGCTGATTTGCGGCTACTAGAACCGCGTCACGATCTCGGAAAGTGCCGGGCGCGCGCGATCTTCGTTCGATGCGGGAGCGGTGCCGATGTGGATGAATCCGGCGAGCTTCTCATCCGCTTTCAATCCTAGGCCGTCCAGCACGTCGCGATCAAATGCGAACCAGCCAGTCAACCAGCACGCGCCATAGCCGAGCGCCGTTGCCGCGGTCACGATATTCATTGCGCTGGCGCCAGCCGATAGCTCCTGCTCCCATGGCGGCACCTTGGGATGCGGCCTTGTAAAACTGACTACAGCGATAACCAGGGGCGCGTCGCTGAGACGGCGCTTCTCGAGTTCGATCTGGGCAGGTTGAGCATCCGGATTTTTACGTGCGAATACGCGGGCGATAAGCTCGCCGGCACGATCCCGCGCATCGCCTTCAAATACGATGAACCGCCACGGCGCCAGCTTGCCGTGATCGGGCACTCGCGCGCCGATGGTCAGTATGTTTTCGAGCTCGGCCGAGGAGGGGCCGGGACTGCTCATGTCGCGCGGTTTGATCGAACGGCGAGTTTTCAGGAGGTCAAGGGCATCGGGCACGGCGGTCTCTCTGGTCGAGTAAATCATAGCATTGCATGGCATGCGATTCCAAAGGCGAAGCCCGCAGCGCGCATGTAGACGCGCGCTTCAAGCTTCATTGCGAGCAGCTAGGCGGCCGCTCGCGCACGCTTGACATCGGGCGGTGTAGCTTCGTCCACCAGCGCGGCGATTGCCTCATCCGTTGGCAGCACCTTTTGCCCCTCACTGCCGAGACGGCGGATCGAAACCGATTGCGTCTCGGCTTCCTTTTTGCCGACAACCAGAAGCGCCGGGATTTTTGCCAACGAATGCTCGCGGACCTTGTAGTTGATCTTCTCATTACGCAGATCGATCTCGACACGAAGACCGGCGCGGCGCGCGGCGGCAGCGACGACTTTCGCGTACTCGTCGCCTTCGGAGGTGATCGTGGTCACCACGGCCTGAACCGGAGCCAGCCAGAGCGGGAAATTGCCCGCATAGTGCTCGATCAGGATGCCGATAAAACGCTCCATCGAGCCGCAGATCGCCCGATGCACCATCACCGGCGTTTTCTTTGAGCCGTCCGCGTCGATGTAGAACGCACCGAACCGCTCGGGAAGATTGAAATCTACTTGCGTGGTGCCGCACTGCCAGTCGCGCCCGATCGCGTCGCGCAGCACGTATTCGAATTTCGGGCCGTAGAATGCTCCTTCCCCCGGATTTATTGCCGTCTTGATGCGGCCGTTGTGACCTTGTGCCTCGATCTGCGAGAGCACGGTGGCCATCACGCGTTCGGCGTGATCCCACATCTCATCGGTGCCGACGCGTTTCTCCGGCCGGGTTGAGAGTTTGACCGTGAGCTCGCCTTCAAAACCGAAATCCGCATAGGTCGTCAGGATCAGATCGTTGATCTTGAGGCACTCGTCTGCAAGCTGCGCTTCGGTGCAGAAGACATGAGCGTCGTCCTGTGTAAACCCGCGTACCCGCATCAATCCGTGCATTGCCCCGGAGGGCTCGTAACGATGCACCACGCCGAACTCGGCCAGACGCAAAGGCAGGTCGCGATAGCTTTTCAGGCCGTGCTTGAATATCTGCACATGGCCGGGACAGTTCATGGGTTTGAGTGCGAACCAACGCTTGTCCTCGGCCTCGTCACCGGCGGACTGTGCCGCGAACATGTTCTCGCGATACCAGTCCCAATGGCCTGAGGTTTCCCAAAGCGACTTGTCGAGGATTTGCGGCGCATTGACCTCGCTATAATCGCCAGTAAGCCTGCGTCGCATGTAGGCGATCAGCGCCTGGAAAATGGTCCACCCCTTCGGGTGCCAGAACACCACGCCGGGACCCTCTTCCTGGAAATGAAACAGATCGAGCTCGCGACCGAGCTTGCGATGGTCCCGCTTCTCGGCTTCCTCGATTTGCTTCAGATAGGTGTCGAGCTCTTCCTGCTTGGCAAAGGCGGTGCCGTAGATCCGGGTCAGCATGGGATTGTTGCTGTCGCCGCGCCAATACGCGCCGGCCACCTTCATCAGCTTGAACGCATTGCCGACCTTGCCCGTGGAGGTCATATGCGGGCCGCGGCACAGATCGAACCAGTCGCCCTGCTTGTAAATCTTGATGGTCTGGTCGGCAGGTATGGCATCGACCAACTCGACCTTGAACATCTCGCCGTTGTCGCGAAACACCTGCTTGGTCCGTTCGCGGCTCCAGATCTCCTTGGTGAAAGGTTTGTCGCGCGCGACGATCTCGCGCATCTTCTTTTCGATGGCGGCGAAATCTTCCGGCGTGAATGGCTCGTTGCGGAAGAAGTCGTAATAGAACCCGTTCTCGATCACCGGACCGATCGTGACTTGCGTGCCCGGCCACAGCGTCTGCACCGCTTCAGCAAGGACGTGGGCGGCGTCATGGCGGATCAGTTCGAGCGCGCGGGCGTCGTCGCGAGCGATGAATTCGATCGCGGCGTCATGCTCGATCGGGTCAGCCAGATCGACCAGCACTCCATCGAGCGCCATCGCGACGGTCCGCTTCGCCAGCGAGGGGGAGATGCCCTTGGCGATGTCGAGACCGGTGATGCTCTTCGGGAATTCGCGCTTGGCGCCATCGGGGAATGTAACCGCGATCTTGCCGGACTCGACCTCTTTCAGGTTGGTCAGGCCGTACTTGAATTCGCTCATCAATATCTCCTGTGGCTCACTCCTGCGAACGAGCGCAGGTAAGCGGGAAGCAGCGGTATAGCAAGGGATTCGGAGGTTGCAATCCGCCGTCGCGACAACAGTGGCGTCGAAAAAAGCGTGATCGCTCTATCAATGCTCGCAGGGATGGACTAGATGCAGCTGCATGGAAAGCGAGACCACCCCGATATACGCCTATCGCCGCTTCGCCCCCACCGGCCTGATGCTTGGAAATGTTCTCACCGGCTGCTCCGTGCTGGCGCCAGCGGGCATGTTGAGCGAATTGTCCACCGGGCTTGATGTCACGATTCGCGAAGCGGGCCTGCTGATCACCTTCGGAGCGGTCGTGCTATGCATAGCCTCGCCGCTGAGTGCATGGCTGACCAGCCGCATCGAGCGGCGGACGTTGCTCGCCGCAACGCTCGCGGTGCTGGCGTTGACCAATATCGCATCCGCGTTTGCCCCCGATTACGCCACCCTGCTGGTGATCCGTCTGATCATGCTGGCGGTCGGCGCGCTTTATACGCCACAGGCCGCCGGCACTGCAGCGCTCATCGTGCCCGCCGAAAAACGGGGAAGCACGATTGCCTATATTTTTCTTGGATGGTCGATCGCGGCTGCGGTCGGTTTGCCGCTCATCACTCTGATAGCCAGCCGCTACGGCTGGCGCGCGGTTTACGGCGGCATAGGGTTGATCGGCTGCTTTAGTTTTCTCCTGTTAGCCTGGCGTCTACCGCGCGGACTGGTCAGTTCGCCTGTTGATCTAAAGACATGGGCCGATGTCGGGCGAAACCGGATGATCGTCATACTGCTGTCGATCACAACGCTGCAGATGTCCGGCCAATTCGTCGTGTTCACCTTTATGGGACCGCTGCTTACCAAACTGACGAATGCCAGCCCGGATGCGGTCGGATTGGTGTTTGCGCTGTATGGGCTATTCGGGTTCGTTGGAATCGCGATCGCGACGCGCATCGTCGATACCTGGGGAGCTTACAGCACATCGGTGTTGTTCACGTGCCTATTGCTGACCGGGGTTGGCGGCTGGGCACTCGGCGCCGGCAACTATCTGCTCATGGCCTGCTCGGTCGCGATCTGGGGAATCGGATTCGCGTCGACCAATTCGATGCAGCAGGTAAGGCTGGTCACGGCGGCGCCCGCACTTGCGTCAGCTTCGGTGTCGCTCAACACGTCTGTGCTTTACATCGGCCAGGCGGTGGGGTCGGCGATCGGCGGCGCGCTCTATGCGCGCGATATGCTGTTCGGCGCGGGCTACGTATCCGCGGCCTTTGTCGCGTTCGCAGTGATGCTGGTGTTTCTGACGAAGCCTCGGCAGGCTGCCGCATCGCCGGCCTGACTCCAGCGGTCTCACACCTTTCCCGAGGTTTCCGTTCGGGTTGCCGCGACCCGGCTCGACTCGAAGCTTTCGTTGCCTTACGACTGGCAAAATAAGCGAACTGGAAACCGTCATGAGAACATTCCTCGCTCTGGTTTTGATCATGTATTCCGCCGCGGCACTCGCTCAGGCGACCGCACCGGCCGGCAGCCCGCCTACGGTGGGAGGGAAGCCCTTGGTGCAGGTGAAGCCCCGCCCTGCCGCTGCCAAGCCGAGCACGGCCGCGACCAAGCCGAAGCAGCAGTCGGTTGCCGAGAAGTTGCGGGCTTGTCTGGACGTTGAAGATGGCACCAAAGGACGCCTGGATTGCTATGACGCGATCTTCCCGCCCAAACCGAATCCCAAAGCGCCGGCTGCCAAGGCCGTTGCCGACTGCCGTTTGACAAAGGAAGAAGACGACCGGCTGACGTGCTTCAATGAGTTCGCCGAGAAGATACCGAAGTTTTGAGTCCTTGGCGTTTAGCGCTGATACGTGGCCGGCGAGATAACGACCGGCCCCAATCCCCGTGATCGCCGCAACTAGCCCGCCGTCCTCCCCAGCATTTTCCTTACGCTAGTCCGTCAGCCGTGAGTTACGCCCTCGCGGGATGTTCGAAATCAGCGATCCCTGCGGATCACATGATCGCATCTGCTCGCCGACCGAATGAGATCCGAACAGCGCGCCACGGAAGCGACGATCACGCACGCACTATGAACCGTTGACCCCCCGCCATTTTCCGAAGCGCCAGGGCAAGTACCATCTTGCACCCTCTGGCCTTGTCAGCGGGACATTGTCGATTCCAGAGCTACCCCATGGGTGGCATCGAAGCAGCCGCGCCAGCGTCATCCAGCCACCACCCCACAACCCGAAGCGTTCGACTGCTTCATCGCCATAGACCGAGCAGGTGGGCAGATGCCGACAGTTGTAACCGACCAAAGGCGAGAGGCTATGGCGATAAGCCCAGATCAGTGCTCGCCCGGCATTACGTGGCAGTCGCGCGAGACTTTTGCGAATGTTCAAAGGATCGATCGGTGGATATTTCATGAGCAAGTTGCAACGGGTTTATACGCGCGGTTGCGTGGTTCCTGCGCATGGAACCGAACATCGCAGTAATTGTGCCACAGTTTTGGAAATATCCATGGGTTCGAGCGGCAGTGCAGCAAAGTTCGATGGACGATGCCGCTTGCCACCGTTACCTTTTTCCAACGCTTGGTGACAGAATCATTTGGAGTTGAAGTGGGGCCATTGCAAACTCGTTTTGGGCGCAAGGGGAAGGAACCAAATTGAGACTCGTCAGGTCGGTTGGACTTCGCGGTTGGGCGCTGCTCGGCGCCGCCGCGTTCTGCATCGCATTGCCGGGCTTCGGCTCGACGCCGGATGGTTCGGCTCTCGCTGGCTCAACTCTTGAGCAGCGCAAAATGCCTATGCGGTTTAGCTGGGTCGCGTGTCAGCCGAATTGCCGTGGCTGGGTCACTGCGGTCGGCATTGTTACGGCCGATAGCCCGAAGGACTTCGACGAATTCGCGCGGGGACGCCAACTCGGCGGCTCGACTATCGTGCTGGATTCAAGCGGCGGTTCGGTCAACGACTCCATCGCACTCGGACGGCGCTGGCGCAATCTCGGACTGCTGACCACAGTCGGCATCAGTAAAGCTCGTACCGGGGCGGGCGAGCGCGCCAACATCGATCCCGCGGCATATTGCGAATCGATGTGCGTGTATCTGCTGCTGTCAGGCAAGACGCGTTACATACCCGAGGGTGCGCACGTCCGCGTACATCAGATCTGGATGGGCGACCGCGCCGACGATGCCAAGGCGGCTAGCTACTCGGCGCAGGATCTGATGATCGTGGAACGCGACATTGGCCGTCTGGCCAAATACACCTTCGACATGGGCGGCGCGGGAGACCTGTTGTCGCTGTCGCTGAGCGTGCCACCCTGGGAAGACCTCTATGAACTGTCGCGGGACGAGTTGCGGCTTACTAATCTGTCGACGACCGATCTCATTGCGGAGGTGCTCCCGCACGTTGATCCTCCCAAGGCGTCGATAGCTGAGACTGCCGCCAAGCCGGTTCAGGATCGCTTCGTCACCACGGTGAGCGACGGCGAAACTAATCCCCAAAACAAATCCACCAAAACAGCCGAAGCGACAGCCCCGACCGGCGGAGCCGCGCCGACTACTCCGTCCAAGTAGCCACAGGCGCATTGATGTCGACAGCGAAGTCCCTGGCTTGCCATGCGCCTTCGTGATGCATTGAGCGTATTGGCAACTAACGCGGGATGTGGGCCTTAGCCTCGCGCCGACGCCGGCTGCTTGGCCTTGCTCTCGATCTGGCCAATGGCATCGACCACGGCATCGAAAGTCAGCATGGTCGAGGCGTGACGGGCCTTGTAGTCGCGCACCGGCTCGAGCAGGGCGATATCCGCCCATTTGCCTTGCGGCGGCTTGCCATTTTCCTTCAGCATCTTCCGAACGGTCTCACGCAATGCGCGGAGCTCCTCGGCGGTCGAGCCTACGACATGGCTTGCCATGATCGAGGAGGAGGCCTGGCCCAGAGCACACGCCTTCACCTCGTGGGCGAATTCGGTGACTACGGGACCCTCCATTTTCAGGTCCACCTTGACCGTCGAGCCGCACAGCTTCGAGTGTGCCGTGGCGCTGGCGTCCGGCGTCGCAAGCCGTCCCAGCCGGGGGATGTTGCCGGCTAGTTCGATGATCCGCTTGTTGTAAATGTCGTTCAGCATACGTTCGATGTCTCGGGCTCACGCCCATGATCACTCTTGGCGGGGGCAAGCCGGAGTCCTATATATGGGCGGTAAGCACCGAAATACAGTCCGGTCGGCCCCATAGGCTGCCTGAAAAGCGACGATTTGGATCTCCGGTGTTTAGGATTGCAGTACTCAGGCGTCTGGCGGCACACCGCCCCGTCTGCCGGTGACACTCCGGTCCATTTGGGGACCGGTCGAACGGAGTTGACATGGACGCGTTGATCAAATCTCTCCGGCCAGGCAAGCTTTCTGATAAGCCCTCCGAGGCAAAAACCGCAGACAGCCGTCCGGCTGAGCTCGATCCTTCCGAATTTCTGGCAGCGGCGGTGCGAGCCGATCAGCCGCGCCCCTCGCGCGCAGAAGCCGAGCACGCGGTTGAGACACTGCTCAGCTACATCGGCGAAAATCCGGGCCGTGAAGGTTTGCTCGATACGCCGCGCCGGGTGGTCGAAGCTTACGACGAGCTTTATCAAGGTTACCACCAGTGTCCGGCGGAGGTGCTCAATCGCACCTTCGGCGAAACGGCCGGCTATGACGATTTCGTGTTGATCCGTGACATTGAGTTCACCTCGCAGTGCGAACATCACATGATGCCGTTCTACGGCAAGGCCCACATCGCATACACGCCGGTCGAGCGGGTGGTGGGCTTGTCCAAACTGGCGCGGCTGACGGACATCTTCGCGCGCCGCCTGCAAACGCAGGAGCATCTGACGGCCCAGATTGCGGCGGCCATCGATGAGGTTCTCAAGCCGCGCGGCGTTGCAGTGATGATCGAGGCGGAGCATACCTGCATGTCGGTGCGCGGCGTTGCCAAGCACGGCGCGATGACGTTCACCAGCCGCTTCACCGGAATGTTCCGCGACAATCCGGCGGAGCAGGCGCGCTTCCTTTCCATGTTGCGAGGGCCACAGCGGTAAGCCCTCGCTCAACTCAGCGAGACCGACTGTGCCCACATCAGCAGACACCGACCCCGAAGAAGGGTTGAAGCTCCAGCCAAAATTCGATGCCGCCGGGCTTGTCACCTGCGTCGCTACCGACGCTGGTAGCGGCGAGGTCTTGATGGTTGCGCATATGAACGATGAAGCGTTGCGCAAGACGATTTCCAGCGGACAGGCCTGGTACTTCAGCCGTTCGCGCAATTCGCTGTGGCGCAAAGGCGAAACTTCCGGTCATACCCAGCGGGTTATCGAAATGCGCGTTGACTGCGATCAGGACGCGATCTGGATACGCGTCGAGCAGACGGGTGCAGCGTGCCACACTGGCCGCCGCTCATGCTTTTACCGGAGTGTATCGGACGAGGGCGGAGCGCAATTGTCGTTCGTGGATGCCGACAGGCAAGCTGGATGAGAACGTCATAACCGACGGATCCCGGCAGCGGCCGCAACCAGTTCCGTTAACCCACCGTTAACCATGATCGCCGCAGGGTGACGTGCGGAATGAGCAATTTTGCTTGCTCATTAGCGCCTTCGCTGGGAGCGGGGGACCAATCTATGTCTGTTGATACGTCAAACGCCACGGCAGCGGTAGCGGTCGAGCCTTCGCGCATGCGGATTGCCGGGGCGATCAAGCAGGCGGCTGGCAGCACCGGCACCAGCTTCGAATACCTGCTGGCGACTGCGAAGATGGAATCCAATTTCAATCCGGCTGCGAGCGCTTCGACTTCGTCGGCCCGGGGGCTCTACCAGTTCATCGATCAGACCTGGTTGGGGACCGTAAAGGAAGCCGGCGCGCATCTGGGTTATGGCGCATACTCG
This sequence comes from Bradyrhizobium sp., assembly GCA_045811665.1. Lineage (GTDB taxonomy): Bacteria > Pseudomonadota > Alphaproteobacteria > Rhizobiales > Xanthobacteraceae > Bradyrhizobium. The sequence continues at coordinate 9,234 of JBJMTO010000150.1, read as the reverse complement.
GAGGCGATTTCCAGATCGCCGTCCGGTCATTACTCGGTTTCCGATCCCGCCGCACGAACTGCGATCATGAAGCTGCGCGACGACCCCGTCGCGGCATCTTCGATGGCGGGTGTCCTGACGCAGTCCAACAGTTTCCAACTCACCGGCAAGATCGGGCGACGCCCGACGGATGGCGAACTCTACTTGGCGCACTTCATGGGTGTCGGCGGCGCCGCTAAATTGATTTCCAACGCCGAAGATAATCCGCAGGCGTCAGGAGCAAGGCTGTTTCCGAACGCGGCGGCCGCGAACCACTCAATCTTCTACGACCGTTCCGGGCGCGCCCGCAGTGTATCGGAAGTCTATTCAGTGCTGACCTCGCGGTATGCGAGCGCGGTCAATTCTCAGGCTACACGCAACGCAATGGCCTCCGTTGGCGGGGTTCACCCGCCCATGGCGTTCGCCAGCGTAAATCCCGCGCCGGCAATCGACAATGCGGCCTATCTCTCGACCTTTCCAGACGTCCGGTCGGTCACTCCGGTAGAGTCGGCATCTGCATCGGCAGCAAACACCGCGCCGAGCGGGCCCGTCTTCCGCTCGTTGTTTCAGGCCGGCGAGCGTGCCGAGCCTGTCTCACCTGCTGTTCGTGAGTTGTGGGGCAACTCATCGTCCCTGACTTCGGTTGCCTCGTCTGCTTCGACAACGGTGCCGCGGTCGCCCGAGCTTCGCGCTCCGCGACCGCTCGATCTCTTCAGCGATCGAAACGGCACGTTCAGCTAGGCAGCGACGCTCCTTCGCCGGGCGGCCGGTCTTAACAAAACCTCAACAAAACCGGGCGTTTATGGTGAACGCTTTGTTAAGTGCCGTGGTTTATTTTGTCTTGCAGTGGCATCGCGTCACGGTGTCGTTCCAGTTTGCGTAGGCCGGCAGGGCAATGATCGTTCGGCAGTTCATTGGTTGGATCAGGACCGCTCCGGCAGGCGAGCGGGCGGAAGCAACGCGAGCGCTGGCGCGGGCCTGGCTGATTTCAGATCTTACCGAGGACGATCGCGCCGCTGCCGAAGGCGCGTTGTTGATGCTGCTGGATGACGCCTCGCCCCTGGTGCGCCAAGCCATGGCGGAAGTATTTGCCAGGAGCGCAGAAGCGCCCGCAGCTATCGTTCAGGCGCTCTCGCTTGACCAGCCCTCGGTCGCTCTTCCGGTCCTCGAACATTCCCCACTTCTCATCGACGCCGATCTCGTCGATATCATTGCGACCGGCGATTGCGAGACGCAATGCGCTATTGCGCGCCGCGTGAATCTGCCGGCCCCGGTCGGCGCGGCTATTGCCGAGGTCGGCACCGCCGAGGCGGCGCTGGAGCTGATCGAGAATGCTTATGCCGACCTTGCGCCGTTCTCATGGGATCGCATCGTCGAGCGCCATGGCCACCTGGCTGCAATCCGGGAATCGATGCTGGTGCTGGAAGATCTTCCGGCCGCTACGCGACTTGCGCTGATTGCCAAGCTTTCAGACACGTTGGCCCAATTCGTCGTCGCCAGGAACTGGCTCAGCGCCGATCGTGCGCTGCGGATGGCGAGCGAGGCGCGCGACCGCTCGGCGCTCAACATCGCCGCCCGTTCGCGCGGCGAGGATATTGGGGGTTTGATACGGCATCTGCGCGAGACGGGCCAGCTCACCGCCGGGTTGATCCTGCGGGCCTTATTGTCCGGCAATCTCGAACTGTTCGACCGCGCGCTTTCGGAATTGTCCGGCCTGCCGCGGGCGCGCGTGTCCGCGCTCCTGAGCGGCCGTGGGGGCGCCGGCGTCCACGCCCTGCTCACACGGGCCGGTCTTCCCGAATCGACATTCGCTGCATTCCGGGTCGCGCTCGAAACCATTCATGAAACCGGGTTTGTCGATACGACGGCCGGCGCGGTAAAGTTGCGGCGCCGGATGGTTGAACGCGTGCTGACTCACTGCGAAACCGACCAGCGTACCGCGGAGCCGCTGCTGATCCTTCTGCGCCGGTTTGCAATGGAGTCGGCGCGCGAGGAAGCGCGAATGTTCTGTGATGAGCTGATCGCGGATGAAGCTATTCAGGACGAGCTAATCGCAGCGTGAGGCTTAACTCACCCGACGAACAGCGTTCTGCTCCGCTAATGACCGGGAGCAATGCTGGGTGCGAGGATCGCTTCCAGGTGCTCGGGACGATCGCGGTTGACATGCTTGAGGTATTCGTCGGCGACACCCCGAAGCTGCCGGCTCAACTCGCTGGCCATCGAAATCGTATCGAGCTTGGTGCGCTCGCGCACGATCGCCTGTATGGCATTGATATGGTGCGCGATAAGGTTTGGCGGCACCCGCTCGATTTCGGGCGCGTGCTCGATGATCCGGCACAGGCTATCCGCCGCTGCCCCAGCTGAGGGATATCCGAACGTTGCGGCATCACCCTTGATGTCGTGGGCGGCGCGAAACAACTCTTCCGAGGTTTCGTCGGTGAAGCCGTTTTTGAGGATGGAAGCGTGGGCGGCCGTAAGCCGGTCGGCTTCGATGGCCATCCAGTTCTTGAATTCACCGGAGAGGCCGGCAAGCGCCTTCTCGGCGCGCGCCACCGGATCGTCGAGGTCTTTTTCGGCAACCCGACGCAACACGCCACTTAGCGGATTGGGTTGCGTGATCACGTGATGAGTGGCGAAAGCCTTGACGTTGAGCGTGCCCCGATTGGATTTCGCCATGATGCTTTCCTTGCGTATCGTCGCTAGACCGCGGTGCGCGCCTTGTCGAGCAGGGAGGGCTGCTGGAGCACCTCCACATCGCCTCCGACGCGGCGTTCCGGGCCGATATAGGCATTGCTGGTGTTGCGCCGGCGGTCCGGGCCAAAATAGGTCTTGGTTTTGATGAAAGGACGCGGATTGGCCACCACGTTGAGGACGCGCTGGTAGAGCCCCTTGGCCGAAATAGGCTTCGCGAGGAATTCGGTGACGCCCGCGTCCCGCGCTACCGTGACGCGCCGTTTTTCCGAATGACCGGTCAACATAATGATTGGGGCGAAGGGATTGCCCTTGGACTCCGGCTGGCGAATCATTTGCGCCAGTTCGAGCCCGTCGAAAATCGGCATCGACCAGTCGGTGATGACGATATCCGGAACGTAGTGACTGTACATTTCAAGCGCGGTCGCGCCATCTTCGGACTCGTACACCTCGCGCGCGCCGAACGAATGCAGCAGCGTCCGCAAAATGCGACGCATGTGCGGATTATCGTCGCACACTAGAAATCGCAGCTTGTTGAAGTCGATGCGAAACATGGCCATGCCCTGAGGGCGCCGTGACGGCGATATACCCTGCGTTAACCATATCGCGGCGCCGGTTAACGAACAGTTGCGCTGTCACGCGAGGACAGCAGAAGCGGGGCCTTCAATACCCGAATTGCTCGCTCAGAATGCGCTCTTCAAGGCTATGGCCGGGGTCGAACAGCATCCGCATCGAGATCGTCTTGTCCGACAGTACCTCGACGCGGCGGACATCGCGGGCCTCGTCATGATCGGCCACCGCCGCGACCGGCCGCTTGTCGCTCTCTAGAACCTCGATGACGACATTGGCCGTGTTGGGCAATAGAGCACCGCGCCAGCGACGAGGGCGGAACGGGCTGATCGGAGTCAGCGCCAGCAGCGCGGCGTTGATCGGGATGATCGGCCCCTGCGCGGACAGATTGTAAGCGGTCGACCCCGCCGGCGTGGCTACCAGGATGCCGTCGGCGATCAGCTCCGCCATGCGTTCGCGCTCGTCGATCAAGATCCGCAGCCGCGCCGCCTGATGAGTTTGACGGAACAGCGCAACCTCGTTGATCGCATGATGCGGGTGCACGACGCCGTGCACGTCCGTCGCACGCATCAGCAACGGATGGATGACGGACTCCTTTGCCGCCGCGAGTCGGTCGTGCAGATCACGCTTTGAGAATTCGTTCATCAGGAAGCCGACGGTGCCCCGATGCATGCCGTAGATGGGCGTACCCGTGTGCATGTGCTGGTGCAGCGTTTGCAACATCAGCCCGTCGCCACCAAGCGCCACCACGACATCGGCCTCGCCAGGTTTGTGGTTGCCGTAGAGCTTCGTCAGTTCCGCCAATGCCTGCTGGGCTTCCGCCCCGGCGCTCGCGACAAAGGCGATCCGGCTATAGCGCTTCGGACTGGTCATGGCGCAGGCTCATATTGGAGCTTTTGGAGGAGGGGACGGACGTCGTCTATACAGCCTTGGCGGTGCTTGTCGAGGATACGCCACGCGCGCGGCGGATGTCACTTCATCGTGCGATGAGATCGAGGCCAAAGCCCGTTATTGAATCAACCATTAGCAAGAAGGGCCGGCGTTTTGGCCCAGATCCGGCTGACATGGTGAATGCCGGCGATGGAAAGCATTAAGCAAGAGGAGACATGGACAATGGCCATCGGTTTAGCCGCCCGGTTCAGTAGCGGCCTCGCCGCCGCTATTGCTGTACTGTTTATGTTGGCTGCCGCTCGAGCGGAGGACGCGCCGGCCCCGCCACGCGAGGCCTCCACTTCCGTGCCGTCGGGCCGGAAAGCGGGAGCGCCAGGTCAAGGCGCGCAGACGCCGGCCTCTCCTGCCGTCGCCGAGCAACACCGTCTTCCCGGGGATTCCACGACCACCCATACGCTGACGCTGCCGGGGCGCACATTGGCCTTCACGGCCACAGCGGGCTCTGTTCGCTTGTTTGACCAGAAGGGGGAGCCGCAGGCCGACATCGCCTATACCGCCTATCAACTTGATGGTGGGGATGCGGCCACCCGGCCCGTGACGTTTCTTTTCAACGGCGGCCCGGGCGCGGCCTCGGCGTACTTGCAACTAGGCGCTGCCGGGCCGTGGCGATTGGCCATCAATGGTGAAGCGGCTATTCCCTCCGCAACGCCCGAGCTCCAGCCGAACGCGGAGACATGGCTCGACTTCTCCGACCTGGTTTTCATCGACCCGGTCGGCACCGGCTACAGCCGCTTCGTGGCGACCGGCGATGAGGTTCGCAAGCGGTTCTTCTCGATCGATGGCGACGTGAACTCAATTGCACTGACGATACGTCGGTGGCTCGAAAAGAGCGGCCGCCTGCTGTCGCCCAAATACGTGGCCGGCGAGAGCTATGGCGGAATTCGTGGACCAAAGATCGTCCGCAATCTGCAGCTCCAGCAGGGCGTTGGGGTGAGGGGCCTTATCCTTGTTTCGCCTCTGCTCGATTATCGGGAATTCGCAGGCTCAAGCCTGCTGCAGTATGTGGTGAGCCTTCCCAGCATGGCCGCGGTCGCGCGAGAGGGCAATGGCGAGCTGACCCGCGCGGCGCTGGCCGATGTCGAGCTCTATGCGCGCGGTGAGTTCCTGGCCGATCTGGTCAGAGGGCAGGCCGATGCTGAGGCGACCACGCGGCTTGCCGACAAGGTCGCTGCATTGACGGGGATCGATCGCAGCGTGAGCCGAAGGCTGGCGGGACGCTTCGACGTGATGGAATTCCGCCGCGAATACGATCGGAAGAACGGCCGCGTAACCGGACGTTATGACGGCTCGGTGTTGGGCATCGATCCCCATCCGGATTCCAGCTCGTCTCACTTCAACGATCCTTCCGGCGAGCCGTTGATTGCTCCACTCACCAGCGCCGCGGTCGAGCTCACCACGCTCAAGCTGAAATGGCGGCCGGACGGCTCCTACCGCTTGCTAAACGGGGACGTCGCGAGCTCTTGGGATTTTGGCCGCGGGATAAATCCGCCGCAATCGACTTCGGAACTGCGGGATATTCTCGCGCTCGATCCGAAGCTGAAGGTGCTGGTGGCGCATGGGCTGTTCGATCTCGCCACGCCGTATTTCGGCTCGAAGATACTACTCGACCAGCTTCCCGCGTATGCCACGCCGGAGCGCGTCAGGCTTGTCGTCTATCCCGGCGGACACATGTTCTATTCGCGCGATGCTTCGCGGCAGGCGTTTCGAGGCCAGGCAGAGGCGATGATGAAGTAGGCAAGTGTGACAGCGACCGGCGCGGCTCCAAGGCCGCGCCGTTCAATCATGCTGCCGAACTCAGTAAACCAATCCGGTGCCCGGCGGCTTTTCGAGGGCGGTGGCGAGCGAGCGGTATTCGTCGCTGTTGGTGCCGGCCAGAGCCGCGATGCGATTCAGGTGATATTGAGCCTGATCTCGGTTGCCCTGTTCGACTTGCCACAAGCCATAATACTGCCAGGTCTTGACGTGGGTCGGATCAGCCTTCAGCGCGCGCTCGTACCAGATCTGCGAAACCTTGTAGTCGCCGAGCTTGCGATAGGAATAGCCGATCAGGTTGGCGACCGCCGCGCTGTCGTCGCGCTCGAGGGCTTTCAACTGTCGGATAGCTGAAGCGTAGTCGTGCCGATCGTAGATCGTATCGTATGCGGCGCGATAAGCGTGGGCGAATGCTGTATCCGACGTGCCCGGGCTGACTTCGCTGGTCTTCTTCTTGGCTTTGGACTTGCTGCTCGACGACGGCGGCGGCGGCTCGTTGTCCGGTGCGGCGTACACAATGGCGGGCGTCGCCACCAGTGCCAGCGCGAACGTTGCCAGCGTCAGAAATCTAGTCGCAAATTTGATCATGCATCTCTCCGGGTGGGTGAAGGTTTTAAGCTGCGCGAAATTCAGTGGACCAGACCAGTGCCGTGGATTCTTGGACCGATGACCAATCCAAATTCGTCGCTCCGAGCCGAGGTGATCCTACACCCAGCTTGTGGATTTTGAACACCTCAAGCATCAGAACATTCCCGGCGGGTGACCTTTATTTGACTGAGCGCGTCAGCCATCGCGCTGGTTGAGCATCACGAACATGTCACGAAGATGAACGAAGGCCACTTGTCCGCTTCAGGCCAGGTTCACGGCGGAGCTCTATCGTTGGAACTGAGATCGACTGCACCGGTCGACCGACCGGCAAACTGGCGATCCCCCCAAAGGAGGAGACAATCATGTTGAAGACCATTTCCGCAGCGGTGCTCGCCATCTCGGTTTTCGCCGCACCCGCGCTGGCCGCGAGCCAGGCCAAGATTACGAAGGCGCCTGTCAGCAAAACCCACCAGGTGAAACACATCAAGCCAACTGCGCTGAATGCCAAGGCCAAGATGAGCCGCCATCACGTCCGCCACAGCAAGAAGCAGATCGGATCGCAGAAGACGCAGAAGATTTCCAAGGTTTCGATCAAGAAGGCTCCCAGCGTCAGCAAGCGCGGCTGACGTTTAGACGAGCGCGGCTTCTGACAAGACTGTGCGCCGCTCCAGGATTTCAGCCGGCTCGTGTCATTGCTTCGGCAGTGGGTACGGGCCGGCTTTTTTCGGTCGAAACGAACAGTGGTGTTGACAGGCGAGACGCGAATTCCATTTCACCGGCGAACCGTCTAGAACGCCTCGGAATTGAATTTTTGAGCAGGTTGAACCCGGTGATATCAGCTAAGCGCGCCATCCTCCTGCTGTTGCCAATTGCCGTGGCGGCCTGCGCGTCAGGCGAGGACACCAGACAACCAATCGCGATGGACTACGGCAGCGCCGACCAGGCCTATCCCGGCAATCACCGCACCGAACTGCTGGCATTCATGAGGACTTACCTCAACAATCCCGTCGGCATTCACGATGCTTCGCTCGCCGATCCGGTGCAGCGTACGGTAGGCGGTCGACTGCGTTATGTGAGCTGCGTACGCTATGTCCCGCGCGAATCCGACGGCAGCTATCGCGAACTGCGGGAGCGCGCCATTCTCTACGTCAACGGAAGGCTGGACCGGGTGGTCGAGAGTGCCGGCGAGGCCTGCGCTGGCGCGGTTTATGCGCCTTTTCCGGATCTGGAAAAGCTTACGCGGTGATCGCTCGGGCCGTCCGTGTGGAACCGGCCGATGGCTGCTCCATTACCAGAGTTCCACCAGGTGTGAACCTCGGTCCCAGCTTTCAGCCAGTATTCAGAAATGTTCGGCGATGATCGGGCGCTATTCCTACCGGAGTTGAGCCGTGAGCAATCTACTGTTCTTACGTCGTTCTCTTGCGTACCGCCATGCCGCCCTTGAGACCTTGCGAAAGGCCCGCGGCATGATGCCGGGCTCCGAGCGCGCCCACGCGCGTCAGCTCGGACGGGCGTTGATCGAGCTGGCGAGAACCGAAGCCTGGCTGGAGGGACAAACGGGCCGACCGCCAAGTCTGAATTTCCAACGCGAGCACCAGCCCCGCCATGCCCTCAGCTCCGGAGCCTGATATGTCCGATCGCCGAAGTGGCGAGACCCACGGCCGCGCGTTCGAAGCCGATAACTTCGCGCGGTGCAACCTCTGTCAAGAGTGGTTCGATCGAAGCAATCCACTCGCCCTTGCGAAGCACCGAGGACCTTTGCCGCATCCGGTGCCAAATCCGCGAACCGCATGGGCCGACGAAGACGATGAGGCTTCGGTCTAAGGGCCCGCACCCCAAAAGCATATGTGCTGCGGGCCCGGAGCGCCTTGCGCGCCCAATGGCTGGCCTTACCGCTCGGTTTACGGGGAATCCATAGGCCAGCATCTTTCCTGGCGAATGTTCAAGCCATCTTAATCGGAAGGGTTTAATCCCCGCGACGCCCCAAATCTGTTATTGTTGCCTGGACGCAACAGTGGCAGATCATTCAAACCTCCGGCATTGCCGCCGAGCAACCAAATTGACGCCATGTTGTTTGATTTGATGTGCGAAGGACAGAAACGGTGACCGCGATGAAGAAATTCCTGCTCGGTGGAGCTGCCTCGGTTGCTTTCGCAGCTTCCGCGCTCGCAGCGGACATTCCTCCGCGAGCCTACAGCAGGGCTCCGGCGTACACGGCCCCCCAGGTGGTCTACAACTGGACCGCATTTTATATTGGCGGCCATCTCGGAGGCGCGTTCGCCGACGCCAACAGCCTGCAAGGAAGCGGCGCCCGCTTTATGGGCGGGGTACAGGGCGGATTCGACTATCAGTTCGCACCGAACTGGGTGGTCGGCGCGGAGGCCCAGTATAGCTGGCTGGCCAACAACAACGCCGGCGTGCTGTTCCCGGGAGGCGCTCTGGTGACCAGCACCAATAACCAGCTTGGCTCGGCTACCGGGCGACTTGGCTATACTTGGGGTCCGGCTCTGCTCTACGCCAAGGGCGGCTACGCCTGGCGCGACAACCCTAACCTCGGCGTTACCGTCGCCGGCGCGCCGGCGACATTTACCACAAATGACACCCACAAGGACGGGTACACGGTGGGCGCGGGCCTGGAATACATGTTCGCGCCGAACTGGTCGG
>JBJMTO010000149.1:0-43684 GCA_045811665.1 Bradyrhizobium sp. | reverse complement strand
ATGGCTGATTCGAGTTCGTCGACGATCGATAGGGCTGGATTCGGCATCGCTCATCCTGAGCGTTTCAAGGGCTGTTCTAAGCTGGTTAATGTTTTCTAGAGGGAATACCTGAATGTTCCGTAAAACCGGAACTTGGGCGTGCGCACCCTCGCCGCAAGCCAGTTCGGCCCGCTTATCCTTGGTATGGCTGAGTCAGGCCTCAAGTTGGTCCGGGGATGCAGAGATGCGCGACAGCGCTGGCCGGTTCGCGAGCCACCGCGCCAACAACATGCCGGCCAGCATGAAGGCCACGAAAATGACGGCGGCTCCGGATCCGAAGCCGAGCGCCGTGAATGCCGGGCCCGGACAGAAACCGGACAGACCCCAGCCGACGCCAAACAGCGCCGGACCCAAGACGATGCGCAGATCCAACTCCCGGCTGGTCGGCAGATGGAATTTTTCGCCGAACAAAGGTCGCGGTCGCTTCAACACCCAATTGAAGCCCACGAAGGTGACGGCGACCGCGCCAGCCATGACGAAGGCGAGGCTTGCATCCCATGTCCCCGAACCGATTGCGGCGAGATCGAGAAAATTAAGGACCTTCGCGGGATCGGACATGCCGGACAATACCAGTCCGAGACCGAAGATCAGTCCGATTGCAAACTGGAAGATAATGGCCATGACGCTCAACCCAAATGCCGTGAAATAAATACGGTCGCTATGCCGGCTGCCATGAACGTGGCGGTCGCGACCATCGAGCGCACCGAGAGCCGCGACACGCCGCAGACCCCGTGCCCGGATGTGCAGCCGCTACCCCAGACGGAGCCGAAGCCGACCAGGAAGCCGGCGATCGAGAGAACGGTGCCGTTAGCCTGGATGGTTTGCGCCGGCAGCTTTCCGGTGAGCACGAGCACGAGAACCGGCGCCGCGACCAGTCCGGCGATGAAAGCAACGCGGCCGGCCAATTCACCGTCCTCGTAAGGCGGAAACAGCCGCGCCGCGATGCCGCTGACGCCGGCAATTCGGCCAGTGAGCGCCATCAACATCACGGCGGAAAGACCGATGAGTGCCCCTCCCGCCAGCGAGGCGATCGGTGTGAAGGCAGTCGCAATGCCGGCCATCAGGGTCACTCCACGGATTGGTGTTCGACAAGCTAATCTATCGGGCATCCGAAGCAAGGTGCAGAAAACGCCGCGTGGAGGATCGTGGCCCGGATGAGCGGAGCGAATCCGGGATGCCGAACCCGCATGTCGCTGCGCTCATGCGGGCTACGGGCCGCGGGTTGTCCGGGGCGCCGGATGTAAGCGGCGGGTTAACAATACCGGTCGAATTGGATTGGCTCGGCAACGGTCTTACGCGATTTCTGGGCTAGCGTTTTACGCGCGCGTAGGCCGCGTACGTCATAAAGGCACTCGTGACCCTCGCGAACGGAGAACCGAACTTGGTTGGAGTTACCGAAACAGCGTCGCTCGCTCGCGGATCGAGCGTTGCGGATCGCGTGGATGGGCCGCGAATGGCCTCACTGACGCCGGTCGACCTCGCCCGCTGGAGCGGGCTGGCTGAGCGCGCCATCGAGCCGAACGGCTACTACCTGCCTTGCTGGGCAATGGCGGTGAACGCCTTCGCCAGCGGCCGTACCGGGATGTCCACACTGTCGGCCGCCGCTGCTTCGCCTGATGGCGCGGCGCGGCTGATCGGCCTGATGCCCGTGATTTCGATGGCGAGGGCCTGCAACATTCCTCTCCCAGCTTTGGTGAGCGCTGAACCCTACGGTACGCTTTGCACGCCGCTGCTCGATGGCGAGATGGCGCACGAAGCCGTTGGGCGCATGATGCGACAAGCGCGGAAAGCCGGCGCTCATGCGCTGATCCTGCGCGACGTTTCGCTTGACGGCAAAGTGATGAGCACCTTCGACGAGGTGCTGCACCGATACAGGATGCGTCCGCGCGTTTTGCAAAGCCATCAGCGCGCTTGCCTTGACGCCACCCGCGAGCCCGATGAACTGCTCCATGAGGCGCTGGGCGGCAAGAAGCTGAAGGAATTACGCCGTCAGCGGCATCGGCTTGCCGAGCATGGGATCGTGCGCTTCGGAATCGCTCGCACCCGCGCGGAAGTTGCGGCGGCAATCGAGACCTTCCTGTCGCTGGAAGCCAGCGGCTGGAAAGGCAAGCGCGGCACCGCCTTGATCCAGGACGAGGGAGATGCGCGCTTTATCCGCCGCGCCGCTCCGGCGTTGGCTGAAACCAGGCAATGCGAGATCGTAACGCTGGCGGCCGGTGAAACCCCGGTTGCCGCCGCAATCGTACTGCGTCATCAGGATCGCGCATTCTACTTCAAGCTCGGTATTGACGAACGCTTCGCCAAATTTTCTCCTGGCGTGCAACTCACGCTGGATCTGACCCGCCATCTCTGCGCCGATCCAGCGATCGCAACCGCTGATTCAACCGCAAGCGCCGATCATCCGATGATCAACCCGATCTGGCGGGGGCGCTTCACCGTGGGCGACGTGCTCATTCCACTGCGGAGGAACGACCCGGTGGTGCCGCTGATTCATTCGGCGCTGGTGATACGCGGCACGCTGCGTCACCTGGCGCGCCGCAGCCTTCATCTGTTGAGCCGCAAGCGCCGCCATTGATCGGCGCAGCTATGCGGCCGCTACTCGGCGGCCTGCGCGTTGATCTCGGCGGACACCTGCCGGATCGCACGGGCGAGCTGCTCCGGCTCCTGGGCGCCCGATACCGCGTACTTCTGCGCGAATACAAACGTAGGCACGCCGGAGATGCCCTTGTCGGAGGCCTCCTTGGCCTGCGCGGAGATCAAGGCGACATCTTCATCGCTCGCAAGACGCCGGCGCACGTCTTCGGAGTCGAGCCCTACATCGGCCGCCGCCTTCACCAGCACCTCGGGGTCGGTGAGATCGCCACCGTCCCTGAAATAAAGCTCCATCAGGCGCTGCTTCATCTCAGCCGATTTGCCCCTGGCGTCGGCCCAGTGAATCAGCCGATGGCAGTCGGTCGTGTTTGGCTGCCGCCGAACCAGTTCGGGGCGGTACTGGAGGCCCTCGTCGGTCGCAGCAGCGACGACGCGCCCCGCGATGCTCTTGTACGCCTCGGGCGAGCCGAACTTGGCGGTGAGGTATTCGTCGCGACTGATGCCTTCGCGCGGCACCCAGGAATTGAGGAAGAACGGACGCCACTTGATCTCGACAGGCACGTCGGGCGTCAACGCCAGCGCATTCTCGATCCGGCGCTTTCCGATGTAGCACCACGGACAGACTACGTCGGAGACGATATCGATCTGAAGCGGCTTCAGGGTGCTCATGAGGCATCCTCCCGTTGCAAGTCCCCAGAGATAAGCCCCAATCAGGACCCGAACAAGGAGCTATTCGAGCCGGGACGCCAATGCCCGCATCCGTTCGGCGGTCCCGTCGTCGGCCGGAAAGAACGTCTCCAAGGCCAATTCCGACAATGTGATATCGACCGGGGTGCCGAAAACCATTGTGGTTGAAATGAAGCTCAGCACCTCCCCGTTCAGCCGCAGCTTCAAGGGTATCGCTACGTTGTCGGCTGCAGGCGGTCTCAGCCGTGCCGGGATCGGATAGGTCTTCAGCTCCTGATACAGGCGAATCAGATCGGGATCGGCCGTGATCTCGCATTGACGGTGCAGCCGCTCCAGGAGATGACCGCACCATTCGGCGAGGTTGACAGTGCGCGCCGCCAGTCCTTCGGGATGAAACGCCAGGCGCAGGATGTTGAGGGGCTGCGCCATCAGCCGCGCCGGGACGCCTTCCAGCAGCGGCGCGACCATCCGGTTCGCCGCGACCAGGTTCCAGTGCCGGTCATACGCCAACGCCGGATTAGGCTCGTGTGCGCGCAGCACCAGCTCTATCGCAGCCCGTGCATTCTTCAGCTCAGGATCCTGCAGCGATCGATGCGGAAAGGCCGGCGCGAAGCCCGCCGCGACCAAAAGCACGTTGCGTTCGCGCAGCGGGACCTGAAGCCGCTCCGCGAGCCTCAGCACCATGTCCCGCGACGGCGCCGCGCGACCGGTTTCCACGAAACTTAGATGGCGGGCGGAGATGTCGGCATCGCTGGCAAGATCGAGCTGGCTGAGATGACGGCGTAGACGCCATTCACGCAGGTGATCCCCGATATGGGCGGGCTTGCCTGGTTCGGCTCGCGCGGTGGCGGTTCGTGCATTCATGCTGGAAAACCTAGCATGCGATTTTCACCTGTTCCATTACGTCCGAAGTAATCGAATCGCTGATGCGGACGGGCGATGCTGGTCTCTCCAGACTTCTCAACCAAGGAGACTTGCCATGATCAATCCTTCCCGCTTACTGCGTCGCGCCATCCAGGCCGACGCGATCTTCAGTGGTGTATCGGCGGTGCTGCTCACGCTCGGGGCCGGCATGCTGGCACCCATGCTCAACCTGCCAGAGGCGCTGTTGCGAGAGGCCGGCCTGTTTCTGGTCGCTTATGCCGCTCTGGTCGGCTGGCTCGGCACCCGGGCATCGATGCCAAAAATGCTGGTTGCCATCGTCATTTCAGGCAATGCGGCGTGGACGATCGGCAGCATCGCCCTGTTGTTCAGCGGCGCGGTGACGCCAAACCTGCTCGGCCAAGCCTTTGTCGCCATCCAGGCATTTGCGGTCGGCGCGCTGGCGGAGCTGCAATATCTCGGATTGCGCAAGAGCAGCGGCGCGATGCCGGCTTAGCGCGGGCGCATGGGTGCTTGGGCGCATGCGCAACAGATACGTCGATGCCCGGCCTCGTGCCGGGCACGACATCAAGGCGTTTATTGAAAAGCGTCGATAATAGCTCAGGCCGAAGCTCGGCTTTCACGTCCCTGCTTGCGGTCGGGCCTGACTGCAATCGCGGATTTGGCTGAGGTTGCTCTGGGCGCGGAGCTCCGGCGGGCGCCGTTGAGGAGCTTTCCGTTCAGCTTGGGATGGTGGGAGTGGCCGTTCAGCCTTTGCTCCGCGCTCCGCTCCAGCGTTCGCTTCGCCTTTCGGGCCTTTTTCTCGGCTTGCTTGCGCGCCTTCCGCTCGGCCTTTGCTTTCAGCCGCAGCTTTTCGGCCCGCGCCTCGGCCCGCTTCTTCTTGCGCTTCTTTTCGCAAGCGTCGCATTTGCAGCCGATCGGCTTCAGATACTCCTTGAAGTAGTCGGTGCCGTAGTCGTAGTTGATCTCTTCGCCCGGTTCGATGTTCTTGATGGCGCGGATCACAACCTTGCGCTTGCGCGGCATGACGTCGGATTCCGCATTAGGCCTGCAGGCGTGATTGATGTAGCGGGCGATGTTCTTCCGCACCGAACCATCGATGGTCCAGCGGCCATTGAGTTCGAACAGGTATTTGTTCTCGACCGCGTCGTCCTTTTTCTTCCTGCAATCCAGCAGCGGACCGAAATAGCGGACGATCTTGGCGCCCTTCTTGATCGGTTTGGTTGCGAAGAGGCCAAGCCCGGTACGGGAACGGCCGATGCGATAAGGCTTTTTGGAGGAAATGGCAGGCATGATCGATGAATGGAACTACACGCTGGTGACACGGGATTCGCGAGGCGGCTGTTCTAGGACGATTCCGGTCCGATGTCAGGCCCTTCCCTGACATCGCTTGATCCTTCCCCAGAATGCGGTGATGCGGAGGTTGGTTCCGACGAAGCGCGCTACGCTCAAACATTCAGCACAAGCGCCTATGCCGCGATCAGCGACAGGCGCGAATTATGCAGACGGCCTTGGCCCCATCGCGCGTTTGAGCATCGCAACGAGCAGCGTCTCGGCTTCGGTGCCCTTCGGCAGCCTTCCCATGATGTCCGTGAGCCGCCCATCGATCAGCAGCGTGGTGAACCCGTGGACCAGGGACCAGGCGCGCGCGATGTCGGCTGCTTGTTCGAGAGACAGCGCCTCTGCCGCAATCTGTTCATGGCGGGTAGCAGCGATCGAGCCGGCGAGCCCCGCGAACGAGGCGTTCGCCGCCTCGCACAGCGAGGGTCGCGACATATCGAGGCGCTCGCTGCGGAACATCAGGCCATACATCCCGGGATGGGCCTGCGCATACGCGACATAGGCCTTCGCGCGCGCCAAAGCATTTTGCAAAGGCGGAGCGCCGGCAGTTCCGGCCGCCGCCATCGCAGCGTTGAATTGTCGGAAGCCGACCGCGGCGAGTTCACTCAACAAACCCGTGATATCGCGAAAATGATGGGTCGGCGCGGCGTGAGAAACGCCTGCCTCGCGCGCCACCGCGCGCAGCGTCAATCCGGCCAGCCCGTCGCGTTCGAGGACGCGCTCGGCGGCGTCGAGCAACGCGTCCCGCAGCCCGCCGTGATGGTAAGGCGCGCTGGCACTCGGAGGAGCGTTCCGGGGCGGTTTTCGGCCCCGCTTTGCCGGCGGGGCGCGGGTTCGGGCGCGCGGAGCTAGGGTTCGGGCCGCACTCGGTCGTTTTGTCATTCCGGCCTTATAGATCACGATTTTGACACTGTAAAGATTCGGCTTGACGGGTCCGGCTTTCGTCGTTACCGGTATCTTGACGATGTAAAGATAGGATGCGACGAGGCTGCCATGACGATTTTCCTAATACTTGCTCCGTACGGCGCCTTTTCGATCCTGATGCTATTGACCTCGGAGCCGGTGAGCCTGTTCGCCGCCGCGGCGATCTGTCTGGCGGTGATCCTGTATGACGCTATCGGCGGCCGCGCGATCAAGTTGCTGGGTGTGGGCTCCGCCATGCTGTTCGCGGGCCTCGGCGGCTACATCAGTGCTACGGCTTCGAGTTGGAGCAGCTCGGAAGTGAAACTCGCGATAGACGTGGGCATGCTGGCGATCTCGCTGGGTTCGCTCGCGATCCGACGGCCATTTACCCTGCAATACGCCCGTGAGATCGCGGACGTGCAAACCGCCGGGTTGCCCGGGTTTGTGCAAGCCAACTACGTCATCACCGGGGCGTGGTCGCTGGCTTTCGTGCTGATGGCCGCCGCTAACCTCCTTGTGATCTATCTGCCGGGTCTGCCGCTGTGGACCGGGATCGCGCTCGCATTCGCGGCCCGCAATTCCGCGCTCTACTTCACCAAATGGTATCCGGAATATCGCCGCACTAATCTGACCGCGCCGACCGCGCGGGTATAATCAGCACTGGATTGCTGCGCTTTGCTCCTCGCAAACGTCGTAAGCATTTATGGGGAGCCCACGATGAAGGACATATTCACAAGACTGTTGACTGATTTCCTTTCGGCCATCGTCTTTCTGGTGCTGTATTTGACCACAGGCAACGTGGTGTTGGCGACTTGCGTGGCGGTCGCAGGCGCGGTGGCCCAGGTGATCTACTCCCGCTACAAGGGACAGCCGCTCGGTTTCATGAGCTATGCCGTTGTTGCGGTGGTGATCGTGCTCGGTACGGCGACGCTGTTTGACCAACGATCCCCGCTTCGTGCTGGCTAAACCCGCGATCGGGCATTTCGCGATCGGAGCGATCATGCTTAAGCGCGGCTGGATGCTGCGCTACATGCCCCCGATCGTGACCGAGACCATCCCGGAATATGTCACCATCGCGGGCTATGCCTGGGCGGCTCTGATGTTCGTGCTGGGGCTCGGCACCATTGCGGTGGCCTCCAGTGGCGATCTCAAGCTGTGGGCGTTTTACGTTTCCGTGGTCTTGATCGGGGCCAAGGTCGTGGCCTTCGCCCTGCAATATGCCGCGTTCCGGTGGGTAATCACCACTCGCCTGCGCGCCGCCCGGGTTTGACCGGCCGCGCACGGCTGTTTCGACATTGGGCTTGAGCGAGCAGATGCGCTATACCGCCCAGCCAACCCTAACCCAGAACCATTCCGGTTTTGCGAAGAAAATCTTGAGGAGACGTTGAAATGGCCGTGGACGGAAACTGGAACATCACCATGAGCACGCCCATGGGCGACCGCCAGGCCACTCTGACCCTGAAGAACACAGGCGGCAACCTGACCGGCACGCAAGGCGCGGAAGGCCAGTCCACCGATATCTTCGACGGCACGGCCAACGGCGACGACGTCTCCTGGAAGGTGTCGATCACCAACCCGATGCCCCTGACGCTCGCCTTCACCGGCAAGGTGTCGGGAGATACCATCTCCGGCGAAATGGGCATCGGCCCGATGGGCAGCTTCCCGTTCAAGGGAACACGGGCTTAAAGCTCTTTGCGTCCGTTACCAATGACGTGATCCCCACGATGTGCGATGGCCCATCGTGGGTGCGCCACTGCGGGAACGGCGAGGAGAATAAACGTACGATTGAGCTCGGCAGCGGACCGCCGGTTCGCTTCTTCGCTTGTGCCAACATTTGATGGACTTGAAGCGCACGTTTGTCACCGTGCATGACGGCCGGGCGCTCCGGTCGGCAGAGACCGAATGGCACAACTAATCCGAAAGCGACGCAACGACCTCTTGAATGGTAACCACGCAATGACTCAGGCTCGCAACAATGATCGATAACCGTGACGTGGCATTTGCGACCCCTCCGCATTTAGACCACGTCTTTCTGACGGTCGGCCCCGAAGCGTTGAAACTCATCAACGAATGCGAATTCCTTCGCGGTGAAGAGTTCAGTCGATTTGCAACCCGTTCTTCAGAGAGCTCACTGCTGTCGTCCTACACCGCAACGCGAGTCTACGGCAAAAACACTGTTCTCGAGATATTCCTCGACAGATTCGGCGGCAACGATACTTTTATTGAACTCTGTGCAGGCATCGTGCTCAGCTTTGATCACCCGGGCGAAATGACAGGAGCCCACAGAGAGCTTCATTCGGCCGGAATTCCGTTTAGCAGCGAGATTGTGCAACGGGTTGTGCCAACGGCTGATGGTGGCCGTGCCCGAAGCCCTTGGTACGAATTCACCAGGCCCGAGCTGGGCGGGTTTAGCCCGGTCGCTTTATTCCTGCATGAAATGCAACCGGGTTTCTTGGCAGAAATCGGTGCGAAGGTCGGCCCTGGTGGCCGACAGGATCGGTCGGAACGTTTCAACGCGGCTCTCGGCCGGTCGCATACGCCTGACCACATTATGGAGGACATTGCTGTAGTCACTGTCCGACTGCGTTCCGCTCGAATTGAACGGGCGTCAGCCATCCTCTCGACCTTGGGGTGTGAAGTGTCAACCATGGAAGCCGGCATCCGCGTGCGTGGAATAGATGCCGAATTTGTCTTCCTAGCGGATGAGTCCGAGCGTGAAGGAACCGTGGAGATGAAGATAAAGATGGCCAGACCCGCACCTGGCCGCCGATTTGATTTCAGCTCCGTCTCATCCCTAGTGCTATCGCCCGCAGGTCTTGACGATTGCTCGGCCGTGTGGACGTTTCTTCCTCACCGTAAGGCACTGTGAGGCTGACATGACTGACCACTTGCAACCGACTGGAGTTGAATTGCGCTCCGATTAGGAGATATTGCCCTTACGAATCGCGCTCAAGGAGCGAGCCTAAGCAACTCACCCCAAATTCAATTCCTTGAAGAAATCATTTCCCTTGTCGTCGATGATGATGAAAGCGGGGAAATCCTGCACCTCGATGCGCCAGATCGCTTCCATGCCGAGCTCTGGATATTCCAGCACCTCCACCTTCTTGATGCAGTGTTCGGCGAGGTTCGCCGCCGCTCCGCCGATCGAGCCGAGATAAAAGCCGCCGTGCTTCTTGCAGGCCTCGCGAACCGCCGGAGCACGGTTGCCCTTGGCCAACATCACCATTGAGCCGCCGGCGGCCTGGAACTGATCGACAAAGGAATCCATTCGCCCCGCGGTTGTCGGGCCGAATGCTCCAGACGCGTAACCTTCCGGAGTTTTGGCGGGACCAGCGTAGTAGATCGGATGATTCTTGAAATAATCCGGCAGCGGTTCACCTTTTTCCAACCGCTCGCGCAATTTCGCGTGCGCGGAATCCCGCGCCACGATCATGGTCCCGGTCAGCGACAGCCGGGTCTTGATCGGATGCTTCGAAAGCGTCGCCAGAATTTGCTTCATCGGCTGGTCAAGGTCGATCTGCACCACCTCACCGCCGAGCGACTGCTCCATCGCAGGCAGGTATTGCGCGGGATTATGCTCGAGCTCTTCGAGATAGACGCCGTCCGTTGTGATCTTGCCGAGCACCTGGCGGTCGGCCGAGCAGGACACGCCGAGACCGATCGGCAACGAAGCGCCATGGCGCGGCAGCCGGATCACCCGCACGTCATGACAAAAGTACTTGCCGCCGAACTGGGCGCCGACGCCGAGCGACTGCGTCATCTTGAGGATCTCTTGCTCCATCTCCAGGTCGCGGAAGGCGTTGCCGTCGGCAGAACCGTGGGTCGGTAACGCATCCAGATAGCGGGCGGACGCAAGCTTCACGGTCTTCATGCAGAGTTCGGCCGATGTGCCGCCGATCACGATCGCAAGATGATACGGCGGACACGCGGCCGTGCCCAAGGTGAGCACCTTCTCTTTGAGGAACGCCAGCATCCGATGGCGCGTCAGCACCGAAGGTGTCGCCTGGAACAGGAAGCTCTTGTTGGCGCTGCCGCCGCCCTTGGCCATGAACATGAACTTGTAGCTATCGTCGCCCTCGGCGTAGATCTCGCACTGCGCCGGCATGTTGTTGGCGGTGTTTTTCTCCTCGTACATCGAAAGCGGCGCCACCTGCGAATAGCGCAGATTGCGCCGGAGGTAGGCGTCTCGCGCGCCTTCGGACAAAGCCGCCTCGTCGTCGCCGTCGGTCAGAACGCGCGCGCCCTTTTTGCCCATGATGATCGCGGTCCCGGTGTCCTGGCACATCGGCAACACGCCGCCTGCGGCAATGTTGGCGTTCTTCAGGAAATCAAAGGCGACGAACTTGTCGTTGTCGCTGGCCTCGGGGTCGTCAAGGATGTTGCGCAACTGCTTGAGATGCCCCGGCCGGAGGTAATGGTTGATATCGCCAAACGCAGCCTCGCTAAGCGCCCGCAGCGCCTCGCGTGAAACCACCAGCATATCCTTGCCGAGCACCTTCTCGACCCGAACGCCGTCGGCCGCGATCTTCTTGTACGGGGTGGTGTCAGCGCCGAGGGGAAACAGCGGCGTGTGCTTATAGGGCGGAACAGGCTTGGGATCGGGGAAAGCGGTGGGGGCGTTCATATCGACATCTTCCTCAAGCCACGGTTTGCGACGGCCTTGATCTAAGTGAAGGTTGCGCACTCGGCAACCGTGCTACCGAACCGCGGGTGAAGGTAATTTACCACTGAAGCCCGGCTTGTGCTGAGGTTTACGTGACGGCGCAGCCGGAGCTTTGACGCCGAGGGTCAAGCCGGCCACGCCGAAAGATTGCTCAGCACATGTCGCTCCTCCCTTGCGCTAACCGGTTGCCGCGGCTTCAATGGCAAGAAAGGGCACACAATGAGAGTGGATGGTCGTAGATCCGAATTATCTGCATCGCTCGCGGTGCTGGTCGCGCTGGGGCTAAGCGTATGCGCCACCTCCCCTGCCCATGCCGATCGGTGCGACGATCTCGCGGCGCAGCTTAAAAACCAGATCGACGGCCTCGGCATTGGGAAGACCGCCGCCAACATGATCTATCTCTCGCACCCGAAGGCCAAGGACATCACGCTCGGCTGCGCCAGCCGCAACGTCGCCAACCAGTTGTTTGCGAAGTCCGACGGCCGCAAGCCCACGCCAGCCTTTCTCGAACTCGTCGCAAGCGCGGCTGCGATCATCTTCACCCTGCCTAAAGATGACATGCTGAGAGGAAGCACCCGCTGCATCAAGCGAATGGGTATCATCTATGGCAATGACGTCTCGACCCGGTACCGGCGCCTCGACATGCGCTGCGCCAGGACCAAAACCGATGCATCGATCACCATCTCCCGCAGTACCTGAGAGAGCACAGGCAAGGGTGTTGCGCCGGGGTTGGCTGCAACTTTAAACAATAGCGCTGTTTTTCCGCGAACTCTCAGCCTCCCGTTCACCATCTGCCGGGCTTAGCTCCGATGGCGCGGGATTTAGCGATTGTATTCATAAAACATTCGTCTGCGCACCATCACAGTCCGCTCGCAATCAGCGAGGACTCTATTCGATGAGCAGTATTTCCAGCATTCCAGCGTACGCGCCCGTCAAAGCGCCTGAGGCGAGCGCGCCGAAGCCGCCGGAAGCAAAAGCCAGCGCGCCCGCGCCGCAGCCGTCCGCGCCGGCCCCGCTCCCGCCCGGGCAGGGAACGCGGATCGATCAGATCTGCTGAGAGTCCAAGATCAAATGTCGGGCCACCCCGTGCGCTATCGTCTGGTGCCCGGACTCCGCTGAGGGCTATACTGCACCCCAGGTTACAGGGGATGCGGACGGATGCCCGAGACCAGGACCTACACCGGCGGCTGTCATTGCGGCATGGTGCGTTTCGAATGCACCACCGATCTCGCTATGGTGACGGCGTGCAACTGTTCTATCTGCACCAAGCACGGCCTTCATTTCGCGTTCCTGGCCCCGCAGCACTTCCAGCTTCGGGCCGGCGAGGACAATCTCAGGGAATACCTCTTCAACAAGCACGCGATCAGGCATCAGCTCTGCCTGGAGTGCGGTGTCGAGGTGTTCGCGCGCGGCCAAAAGCCGGATGGGACCGAGATGGTCGCGCTCAACGTGAGCTGCATCGACGGCATCGAGCTGGCAAAGCTGACGATGACGCCGATCGACGGCCGAAACAGGTAGAGCCGCCACGTCCACGGGCCATAATCGTATTCCGTAGCCCGCATGAGCGCAGCGACATGCGGGTCAAGCAGCTCGGACGTTTCCGCCGAATTGCCAAGGCGGGCGCATTCTACTCCCTCCTACAAATCCAGCGGCTTGTACTGCCGGAAGATACCGTCCTCGTTAAAGGGAATGCGGCGCTCGCTGGAGAGGTAGGCCTTGATGTTCGGCCTGATGGCGACGCGGTCGTGCAGCCCGATCAGGTTGGGAATGTTGCGCTCGAACGCGCTCATGCGCTTGGGAAACGCATAACGTAGTCCTTCCACAATCTGGAACAGCGACAGATCGACGTAGGTCAGCCTGCGGCCGGTGACATAGGCCCCGCCATTGCCGTTCAGCAGCCCTTCGAAATACTCCAGATATTTGGGCACGCGCTGCTGCCAGAATTCCTGCGTGCGTTTGCTGGCGGCGGCGCGCTGGTCTTCATAGTACAGCGTGGGCCCGAGCGGATGATGGGTGTCGTGAATCTCGAGCACGAGGTCGGCGATCGTAAGCTGCAACTGATGCACCCACAGCATGCCCGCTTCCGACTTGGGCGCGAGCCCGTGGCGTGAGCCGAGATAGAGCAGGATGTTGGCGGTCTGCCCAATCACCAGCTTGCCCGCCTTCAAGAACGGCGGCGCGAACGGCGGGGTTGCCGAGCCGGATTCCATCATCCGCATCATCGCAGCCGTGCCGCGCTCGCTCCGCGCTACATCTTCGTAGTCGGCGCCAGCGTCCTCGAGCGCGAGCCGGATATATTCCCCGCGGCCCTGAATGCCCGGCCAGTAGTAGAGTTCGTAGCGCATGGACAAACTATCCTTCGAGCTCGCAACGGCTCACTGCGTCACCAGACTACATAGCCGCCTGCAATATATCTTCAGCTCGCCGGGAAACAGTACATCCTGAGGTCGGCGCGCGAACACCCACGATCCAGACCACGCGAGGGCGAGAACTGTTCCAGGATTCATCGTGGCGCTGAATATGCCCATTGGAGGCGGCAAGCTTCACTCAAAAGCAAAGGCGCCGCGGAATGAACCGCGGCGCCTTGCATCATTATCGCTTCGCAGGCGATCAGGTCTGCTGGATCGCCGAGAGTTCCCAATTCGAGCCGCGCGGCCGGACGAATGTCCATACTTCCGTGGCTTCCGTCGGCGTGTCGTTGCCTTCGACCACTTGCCCATTTGTACGGTCGAGGCTCTTGTCGATCAACGAATAGCGCAAGGCCACGCTGGCATAGTCGGTGTCGCCTTCACGCCAGGCTTCCGCGAGGTCGCCCTGCAACAGCTTGGTATCCGCAACCTTGTTGACGACGTTCCTGGCCCGGTTGGCCTCGAGATCCTTGGTGAAATACGACACCATTTCGGGGGTCGCCAACGTATGCAGCCTGGCGGTGTCCTCGTTCGACCAAGCGTCCTGAACTTCGCCAAGCAGCCGCTCAAAGGCTTCGTAGTCCGCCGGCAGTATCTCAAGCGGCGCGGTGCCCGACCCCAATCCGAAACCTGTTCCGGTTCGGAAGCTGGATTGCGCGCCCGGTGCAGGCGCCGGCGCGGCGTACGCGGCGGCCGTTTCATGGCGGCGCTGCCACCATTTCATCGCCAACCGAACGACGATCACGATGAGGCCGATCTGCAGGATCAGGCCGAAGATCGACGACAATCCGCCCAGACCACCCATCATCCCGCCGCCGAACAACATGCCGAGCAAGCCGGCGCCAAGAAAGCCCGCCGCCAGGCCGCCGAGCATGCTGCGGCCAGGGCTGTTGAAGAAGCCGCCCTTGGCTGGAGCCTGAGCCGCCGCTCCGGGGCTACCCGGTTGGGTGAAGCTCCTGTTCATCGGTTGCGCGGTACCGGGAGCCGTGGACGTGCTCGGCGGGGCCGTAAAGGTCCGCGAGCCCCGGGAGCCCGAGCTGGAACCGCCGCCGACCCGGGCGTCAGCCGCCGAGATGGCGAGCACCAGTGGCACCGCCAGCGATAAGACGACCGCAATCGCCTGGACGATACCGCGGGCGCGTTTGGTGAATGTCATGTGTGTTCCCTCATTCCCCGGCAGGGGGAAGCGCTACTAACATGGGCAGCGCTGCACAAAAGGGAAGCCATCATACCGATTCGCGGCTGCGGCCCTCCGTCGCGGGGATGCTGCAATGCATCCTATGGGGACCGATCGCGACGAGGTTCGGGCGCGCTCAGGACGCCATCGTTTCCTTCACCGTGGCCACAAGCTGGCTGAGGGTGAAAGGTTTGGGCAGGAACGCGAACTGCTGGTTCTCCGGCAGGCTCTTCTCGAACGCATCTTCGGCGTAGCCTGAAACGAAGATGATCTTGAGGTTCGGGTTGCGTCCGCGCATCGCTTTTAGAAGAGTCGGGCCGTCCATTTCCGGCATCACGACGTCCGATACGACGAGATCGACGGCGCCGTTCTTTTCTTCGAGCGCCTCCAGCGCCTCGACACCATTTGACGCTTCGATGACGCTGTAACCGCGCGAGCGGAGGCCCCGCGCGTTCAACGAGCGCAGCCCCTCTTCGTCTTCGACCAGCAGAATAGTGCCCTGACCGGTAAGGTCGGCTCTCGGCTTCGCAGCCTGCGCGGGCTCTCGCGCAGGCGCCGCCTCCGCCTGAACGTCCTGCTCGGGATGATGACGCGGCAGGAAGATGTGGAACGACGTGCCCTTGTCCGCCTCCGAGTCCACATAGATGAACCCGCCTGTCTGCTTGACGATGCCATACACCGTGGACAGGCCAAGACCGGTGCCCTTGCCGACCTCCTTGGTCGAAAAGAAAGGTTCGAAAATCTTGTCCACGATGTCGGCCGGGATGCCGGTGCCGGTATCGGTAATGTCAATCCGCACATAATCTGCCGGAGGCATGCCCTTGTAGGCAAGCTGCGCTGCCTGGTCCGAACTCAGATTGCCGGTTCGCACGGTGAGCTTGCCGCCTTCCGGCATCGCATCGCGCGCGTTCACCGCCAGATTTACGATCACTTGCTCGAACTGCGACACGTCGACCTTCACCGGCCATAGATCGCGACCATGAACCAGGTCGAGCTTGACCTTTTCCCCGATCAGACGACGCAGCAGCATGGTGAGATCCGAGAGTGCATCGCCGAGATCGAGTACCTGCGGTCGCAGCGTCTGGCGGCGCGAGAATGCCAATAACTGGCGCACCAGTGTCGCAGCGCGCGTCGCGTTCTGCTTGATCTGCATGATATCCTGGAACGACGGATCGGTGGGCTTGTGCGCGTTCAGGAGGAAGTCGTTCGCCATCATGATGGCGGACAGAACGTTGTTGAAGTCGTGGGCAATGCCGCCGGCGAGCTGGCCGACCATGTCCATCTTCTGCGACTGGTTGATCTGGTTCTCCAGCGTGCGCCGCTCGGTCGTCTCAAGCATGTAGACGATGGCCGCTTCGGTCTCGCGTTCGTCTTCGTCCACGGCCGTCACGAAGAACTGACCCCAGCGCTCCTTGGCGCCGTCAAGCAACACCTCGACCGGAGCTATGTCCCCCTGCCCCTGCGCCGCCTGATTGATTGCAGCGATCAGCACGCTGCGGTCGCGTTCGCTCACGGCCCTGAAAATCGATCTGCCCGCGCCGCCTTCCGGGCTTAGATCTTGCGCCAGCTTGGCGTAGCGGGCGTTGGCGCGCAACACCGCACCACCGCGGTCTACGGTCGCGATCGCCATCGGAGTGTGATCGAAGAACCGCATGAAACGGACTTCGGCCGCGCGCTGCGGATCGGCACGCTCGTCCCGGGCGCGGCTGATCACCAGGGTGCGCGAAGCGCCAGGCGCACCATCAGCCCCGAATGCGAGCTTGTGATAAAGACGCACCGGCATGGTCTTGCCGCCGCGCATTCGAAGGTCGATGTCGAACACCTCGGTTTTGACTTCACCCGGCGCCGGTACGATGGACGTCAACAGCGCGGCGCCGTCGCCCGACACGATCTCGCTCAGCTTGAGCCCGCCCGAGCCGATCTCGGCGAGATCATGGTCAAGCCAATTTGCGAGCGTCGCATTGATGTAGACGATCTCGCCCGCGGGATTGACCGAGAAGAAACCGCAAGGCGCGTGATCGAGGTATTCGATCGCGTGCTGAAGTTCCTGGAACACGTCCTCCTGCCGCTCGCGGTCGCGCGTGATGTCGGCGATCGACCAAACGGCGTACCTTGCCTGCCGCTTGCCCTCGCCCAGCGGGCGGACGCGCATCCGAAGCCAGCGCCCGTGCGCGCCATCCTGGCCGGCGATACGCACCTCTTCCTGCTGCCGCTTGCCCTCGCGCGACGCCTTGAGCAACCGGAATACCGCCTCCGAGACATCGGGATTACCGATGAACACCCGCTCCACCGGCCGAACCTCGAGCGGACTTGCAGCGCCGGTGACCGCGAGGTAGGCGGCATTGGAATAAACCACATGCCCCCTCGGGTCCGTGACCGCCAGGCCATCGTAGGCATAATCGGCGATACGGCCGATCACGGGGTCGTCGGCTGCACGATCCGCAAAACGAATCATGCCTGCTGCAAAGGCGAACAGGTTGAACAAGCCCACCATCGAGAGGACCGCCAGCAGGCCGAGGATATAAGGCTCTGCCTTGGCACGGCCGAGGGTCATCAGCACAACCGCGGCCGCCACCAGCGCAGCGGCGACCAACAACACCAGCACGATGCTGCCGCGCCGGACCGGCTCCTGGACCGCTGGCGGCTCTCGCGATGCATGGTTGTCAGGATCGGCGGTCATTAGGGGAGACGCGGCCTATCGAAATGAAGCTGACGCGCTTTCGCACGCTTGCCTCCTGAGTGCCTGAATCGGACCTGCAAGCGCAAGTCTGTCCAGCAGCTATTTCGCCTCCTGTGGCATTTCCCGCGTGTCAGGCGGACCCGGTTCCTTGGGGTCACACCCGCCGGCCGGACAGCCCACGCCTCAGACCCATGACGTAGCCGATGACTTCGGCGACTGCATGGTAGTGTTCCACCGGAATTTCTTCGTCGATGTCCACGGCTGCATAGAGCGCCCTGGCCAACGGCACGTTTTCTATGATCGGAACGTCGTGCTCGCCCGCGACTTCCCTGATTTTCAGGGCGATATGATCAATGCCCTTGGCGACGCAGATCGGGGCCGACATTCCACGTTCATAGCTCAGCGCCACCGCGTAGTGGGTCGGGTTGGTGATGACCACGGAGGCCTTGGGAACCGAGGCCATCATGCGCTTCTTCATCCGAGCCTGACGCAATTGCCGGATGCGGCCCTTGATGTGCGGGTCGCCTTCGGATTGTTTGAACTCCTCCTTCATTTCCTGCAGCGACATCTTTTGCCGCTCGAACCATTGCCGATACTGGAAAAGGTAGTCCGCGATGGCGACCACCGCGAGCATCGCCACGACGGCCCCCATCAATTGCAGGGTCATGGTGGTGGTGACGCCCAACATCGCCGCCGGATCGAACCGCACCATGGCTTCCAGACGGTGACGCTCAGGCCAAAGGATCGCCATCATCACCGCGCCGAGCGCGATCACCTTGAACAGACCCTTGCCGAAATTTGCCGCCGCCTGCTTGCCGAATATCCGCTTGGCGCCGGCCCCGGGGGAAATCTTGTTGAACTTCGGCTTGAGCGATTCGCCCGACCAGACCAGCCGGTGCTGCACCATGTTGCCCGCGATCGCAGCGAGAGCCAGCATCAACAGCGGCACCCCCAGCGCGCCGATCAGCGCGTATCCCAGAGACCGCGCCAGTACGAGCAGGCTTGCCCCGTCGGTGTGAACCATCCAGGAATTGGCAATCAGGTTGCGAAGCGGCAGCGTTATGCCGCCGCCGATCGATCCGGAGAATGTCGAGAGCACCAGCGTTGCCCCTGCAATGACGAACCAGGTGTTCACTTCCTGGCTCTTGGCGACGTCGCCGCGATCGTGGGCGTCATCCAACCGTTTTTGGGTGGGGTCTTCTGTTTTATCTGAGCTGTCGTTCTCGTCGGCCATCGCCTAGGCTTTCATCTGAGCGGAATCATTTCGTGCATGACGCCGACGAAATAATCGAGGAACGTTCCCATCACGCTCGTGATCACCAGCGCAAGAATAAGGAAACCGGCGAGGATCGAGAGCGGCACGCCGACGAAGTAGACCTGCATCTGCGGCATCAACCGTGCCAGCACGCCCAGCCCGATGTTGAAGACGAGTCCGAACACCAGAAACGGCGCCGAAAGCTGCAAACCGATCTTGAAGGCCGCGGCAAAAGCGCGGGTCGCCAGTGCCGCCACATCGCCGCTCGGCACCATCTCGCCCGGTGAGAATATCGAGTAGCTGTCGTTCAGGGCCGCGATCACCAGATGATGGCTATCGGTGGCAAACAGCAGCGTTATACCGAGCAGGGTAAGAAAATTTCCGATCAGGAGGCCTTGCTGGCCCTGGGTCGGGTCGACCGCTGTCACGAAACCAAGACCCATCTGCTGCGCAATCACCGAACCTGCGACCTGCAACGCGCCCAGCGTCACTCGCGCGGTGGCGCCGAGCACCACGCCGATGATGATCTCGTGCACCATCAGCACCAGCAGCGGCGCCATCGACTGCATGTCGACGTTATAAGCGGCGCGATGCAGCGGCAGGATGATCAGCGTCAGCAGAAGTGCGATCGCAAGCTTGATACGGACCGGAATGTTGGTCTCGCCCAACCCCGGCAACAGCATCACCATGGCGCCGATGCGGGCGAATACCAGCATGAAGGCGGCCGCAAGCGCAGGCAGCAGGGAAATGTCGACGCGCATCTGTCACGCATAGTGCATCAACCGCCTATGATTCGCGACGATAGCCGCATCATGTGGCCGTGCAGCGAGTCCGCCATGAAGGGCAACGCAAGCAATAGCGCAACGAAGATCGCCAGGATTTTCGGCACGAATACCAGCGTCTGTTCCTGGATCTGCGTAAGCGCCTGAAACAGCGACACCACGACGCCGACCACGAGACCGACCACCATCAGCGGTGAGGACACCACCACGATGGTCCAGATCGCATCCCGCGCGACATCGAGGGTTTCAGCACCGGTCATGACATCTGCTCCGCTCGACTTGGTTCAACTCGTGGTCTGAGGCGGACCTCAGATCTCAGATGCGCAACTGCGAATCGGGGATTTCGGTGGCGCCTCACGCGCCCGCCGAAATGTCCGATTCAGATCGGCATCTTCATGATGTCCTCGTAGGACTGGATGACCCGGTCACGCACCGAGACAAGGGTCGAGACCGCCACGTCGGTTTCCGCGACCGCCGTCACCACGTCCATCACATTGGCCTTGCCGGAGGCCATCGCGACGGTTTGCGCGTCGGATTTCTTGCCGGCATCGAGAACGCCTCCGATCGCGTCCTTGAGTATCGCTCCGAACGAGGGGCCGCCCGCCTCGGAGCCTTTGCCCGCCCCTCCGCTGTCCATGATTCGGGCGAGACTGGCGTAGGCATTTGCAGCGACTGTGGGTGAAGCCATGATCTTGATTTTCCTGTTCAGGCTTTGAGGATGTCGAGCGTGCGTTGAATCATCCGGCGGGTGGCGCTGATGATGTTGAGGTTCGCCTCGTAAGATCGTTGCGCGTCGCGCATGTCGGTCATTTCGACCAGCGGATTGACGTTGGGGTATTTGACGTTGCCGGCGGCGTCGGCTGCGGGATTGCCCGGATCGTGCTTGACGCGAAAGGCCGACGGATCGGTGCGTATCCTGCCGAGCGCGACGACCTTGGCGTCGAGCGAGCGGTCCAGCTCGGAGGAAAACGTCGGGACTTTGCGGCGATATGGGTCGGCGCCGGCATTCGGCCCTGTAGAGTCCGCGTTGGCGATGTTTTCCGAAATGACCCGCATTCGGCCGGCCTGCGCGCGCAGCCCAGACGTCGCGATGCTCATCGAGCGGGCGAAATCTCCTCCATCGTTTGCCATCGTATCTTCCTCTCGCCTCCGCTTGCCTGGTTAGCCCTTGCCGATCGCCGCCTTCAGAAGGTGCAGGCTCTTGCTGTAAAGCGAGGTCACGGCGGCATAGTCCATCTGATTGGCGGATACTTTCAGCATCTCGTCTTCCAGGGTGACGGCATTGCCGGCGGGACGTGTCTGAAAAACCGCTTTGCGGTTCTGCTCGAAGGTTTGTCCGCCCCCGCCCGCAGGCGCGATGTGGGAGCTCGTGGTGCGCATCATCGCCAGCGCGCCCATCGACCCGGCACTGGCGCCATTGCTGTCGAACTTCGGCTCGACCAGGTCGCGAGGCTTGAAGTTGGGAGTGTCTGAGTTGGAAACGTTTTCGGACAGGACGCGCTGACGCTCCTGATGCCATTGCATCTTGGTGCGCAGTGCCGACAACACCGGAAGATCGTTGATGGCCATCGGCTCGCTCCCTCGCCTGCGGGGCACGACGCCGCTCAGGTAGGCAGAATTTGCCGCGCGCATGGTTAACAGCGGGTTAAAATCTGTGGCCGCGGTCACCACGGCAATCTTGAGGGATTCTCGCCTTGAGGATCGATTATGCGCATTTTTGCCACGAAAGCTGCGTTAACCACTCAGATCATTGAAGCTGGCGGCGCAAGAAGTCGTTTTGGCCCAGCCGATTCATAGGTTATTAAGCTCACGGGGCGGCACCTTTTGCCGCCGCGCGTTAATGAATTAACACCCCTCAGGGTTTCGCGGTCCGTTACGTCGCTTCCGATCCAAGTGCGACGAACGAAAGACAATTAACGTTATTTGTCGGGGACAAGCATGCAGGCAGTGACCTTTTTCTTCGCGTTCGTGGCCGTCCTGGCGCTGATCGGGCTGGCGGCTTGGCTGGTTCGCCGATTCGCGGGCAACCGACTCGGCGCCAACACCAATCGTGGCCGCATGCCACGACTTGCCGTGATCGATGCCGCCGCGGTGGATGGACGACGACGACTGGTGCTGGTACGCCGCGACAATATCGAGCATCTCCTGATGATCGGCGGGCCTTCCGATATCGTCGTCGAGTCGAACATCGTGCGCGCGACCGCCGGGCGGGATCAGTCGCCCCAACGCGGTGCCGTTGGCGCCACTGAGCTGCCGCCCAGGCTCGCCCCGCTGCCCGACCAGGGATGGACGGACGGCGAGGCGGCGAGGTCAGATGCGTTCGACCATGGCGAGCCGCACCTGCCCGAGCCCCGGCCGGTGCGACCCTCGTTCGCCGATGAGATGCGCCGCCCGGCGTCCGCGGAGCGTCGCAGCGATCCGCTGGCGGGATTCGCCCCGGACGCTCTCGGCAGTCCGCTCGGCGGTCGTCCGGAACCTCGCCCGGAGTTGCGCGGCGAACCGATGCCCTCGCGCGTGACCTCCCGCAACGAACCAGTTGCGCCCCGTCCACGACCGAGCGATGCGGCGAAGGCGCCTGCGGTGCGTGCACCGGAACGGGCCGCCGCGCCGCAGCCAACGGCTTCGATCGCGGCAGCCGACCAAAACCTGGCTGAAATGGCGCAGCGCCTGGAGGCGGCGCTTCGACGCCCGGCAGGCGAATCGACCGAACCCAGAGTTGGCGCGCCGCCCGTGGCCCCTGAACCGCCACCCAATCGAAGCGCAGCGCGCAACGAGCCGTCGGTCACAGTGACGACGGTCCCCGCCTCCCCGAAAACCGGTTTTGAAAATCTCGAAGACGAGATGGCGTCCCTGTTGGGCCGTCCAAAGACTCCTTCGTGAGATCGGCGACATTCCCGCGTAGAGTTTTATTCTTAGCAACAACACTGATAGCCGCCGGATCGCTGATCGATCCGGCGTTCGCTCAGGATATCAGCATCAACCTCGGCCAGGGCAATGGCGGCGTGACCGAGCGCGCGATCCAGTTGATCGCGCTTTTGACGGTGTTGTCGATTGCGCCGTCGATCCTGATCATGATGACCTCGTTCACCCGGATCGTGGTGGTGCTGTCCTTGTTGCGCACGGCGCTCGGCACCGCGACCGCTCCGCCTAACTCGGTGATCATCGCGCTGGCCATGTTCCTGACCGCGTTCGTGATGGGGCCGGTGCTGCAGAAATCCTACGACGACGGCATCAAGCCGCTGGTCGCGAACCAGATCGGCGTCGAGGACGCGTTGCAGCGGGCATCCGTGCCGCTGCGCGGCTTCATGCAAAAGAACGTGCGCGAGAAGGATCTCAAGTTGTTCATGGACCTTTCGGGCGAGCCGCCCCCGGCCACACCGGAAGATATGTCGCTTCGTATTCTGGTACCCGGCTTCATGATCTCCGAACTGAAGCGCGCCTTCGAGATCGGCTTTCTCCTGTTCCTGCCGTTTCTGATCATCGACCTCGTCGTCGCATCCGTCCTGATGTCGATGGGCATGATGATGCTGCCGCCGGTAGTGGTCTCGCTACCGTTCAAGCTGATTTTCTTCGTGCTGGTGGACGGGTGGTCACTGGTGGCGGGTAGCCTGGTGCAAAGCTACGGAGGCTAGCCGGCGATCTGCGCGACAAAGCCGGTCTCGCTCATCCTTCCGTGCGCGTGGCGGCACTGCGCGGAAGAATGACCCTGAATTCGGTGAATTCACCGGGCCGGGTATCCACCTCGATCGACCCGGCATGTTGCTTGACGACGATATCGTAGCTCAACGACAACCCAAGTCCGGTTCCTTCCCCAGGAGGCTTGGTCGTGAAGAAGGGATTGAACATCTTTTCCTTTACCTCGGCAGGAATGCCGCCACCATTGTCGCGAATGCGGATTTCAACCTCGTGCCCCATGCTCCTTGTCGCGGCGGAAAGTACGGGCTCGTAACCGCTGTCCATCTCCGACTTTCGCTTCATGGCGGCGTAAAATCCGTTTGAGATCAAATTGAGAAGCACTCGCGTGATCTCCTGCGGAAACAATTCGACCTCCCCGGCGGCTGGATCGAAGCTCTGGTCCAGCGCGATCTGGAAGTCCTGCTTCTCGGCTCGGGCGCCGTGGTAGGCGAGATTGAGACTCTCGGCGACCAGCGCGTTGACGTCGACAGGCCTTCGTTCGCCCGAGCCCTCACGCGAGTGCAGCAGCATGTTCTTCACGATCGAGTCGGCCCGCCTGCCATGCTGGACCACCTTTTCGAGATTGCCTTTCAGCATCTGCGTCAACTCATTCGTCTCCTGTCGCGTCTTGATGTCCAGCGCGACCGGCCGCAACGCGTCGTCGAGTTCCTCAACCAATTCAATCGACAGCGCGGAAAAGTTATTGACGAAGTTGAGCGGGTTCTTGATCTCGTGGGCAATACCCGCCGTGAGTTGACCCAGCGAAGCAAGCTTTTCTGTCTGGATCAGGCGATCTTGCGCGGTGCGCAAATCGTCCAGCGATTTGGAGAGCTGGGTGGTTCGTTCCTGTACCTGTTCGAACAAGCGGACGTTGCCGATCGCGATCACCGCCTGGTCGGCAAAGGTCTGCAGCAAGGTAATCTGCTTGTCGCTGAATGGATTGATTTCCGTGCGTCGAAGTACGATGGCGCCGATGCTCTCGCCTTCGCTCAGCATCGGGACCGCCAGAACGCTGCGACCTCCGTCCCGGCGCGACATCTCATAGGCAATCTGGAATTCAGAGGCCTGTGCCGCGATATCAAAAACGTGCACCGGCAATCCATCGGTCATCGATCGCCCTGAGAGGGTGCTGCGATCGTATGGCCATCTCGTTCGATTTAGCGGGACTTTGCCGTGATGGGCGCCTGCACGCAACTCGTCATCGTCCTTGAGGACCAGCACGGCATCATAGGCTTCGCAGAGTTCACAGGCGCTCTCTACGATGGCGTTGAGCACCGGACCGACATCGGTCGGTGACGAGGCGATAACCCTGAGAATATTACCGCTACCTGTCTGGTGGACCAGCGCCTCGGACAGTTCGCGGGTTTTTTCCTGAACTTCATCGAACAAGCGGACGTTCTCAATCGCAATCGCCGCCTGGTCGGCGAATGTCGTGACCAGCTCGATCTGCTTGTCGGTGAACGGCCGCACTTCGGAGCGCGTCAACGCCAACACTCCAATCGGCGTGCCTTCGCGCAGCATCGGAACGCCGAGCAGGGTTCTGAACTCACCCAGTCTCTGTGCCGCGTCGAAGCGATACTCGGGGTCGCTCTGTACATCGGGAATATGAACGACGACGCCTTCACTCAAAGCGCGTCCCGAGCCGGAACTCCGATCCGGCTTGACCGGAATGTCCCTGACGTTGTCCATGAATTCGCGCGAGAAGCCGAAGCTCTCGGCCCGATAGAACGCCCCGCCCCTTTGCCGGGTGATGGTGGCCTTCTCGGCCTCGCATAGCCGAGCGGCAGATTCGACCAGCGTTTTCAGAACGGTCTCCAGATCGAATGCTGAGCGGCTGATCACCTTGAGGACATCGGCCGTTGCAGTTTGTTGCTGAAGTGACTCGCTCAGGTCCTCGGTTCGCTGTTGCAGCTCCTGCAGCAATCGGGTGTTTTCGATGCCGATTACGGCCTGCGCCGCGAAATGCTCCAACAGCCCGATCTGCTTGTCGGAAAATCGCTGAGCTTGCTGACGGAAGATCATGACGCAGCCGATGACGCGCCTGTCTCGGAGAAGCGGCACCGCCAGCAACGTGCGCGCGCCCCCAAGGTCGACCAAGGCGCGTCGATTGGGCTCGCCGGCGCGATAAGCCTCGGAGTCCATCAGATCGGTGATGTGAACGAGCGGTTCGCCTTCGAGAAGCCGCGCTGGCGCAGTCCCTGCGCCGTAATCCAGAGAACTTTGTACCCGATATGCCGCGTACGCCGGGGGCAAACCCCGCATCGCGGCCGTGCGAAAAGCAGTTCCGTCATAAGTGTTAAGCACACCGAATTGTGCTCCGCATAGCAGCATCGCCTTGTCCAGCATCGCATCGAACACCTTCGAAAGATCGCCGGACGAACTGCTGATGACGCTCAGAACCTCGGCCGTCGCTATCTGCTGCTGCAGCGATTCAGCCAAATCGCTTGTCCGCGCCTGCACCTGCGCGAACAGCCCGGCGTTCTCGATCGCGATCGCACCCTGGTCGGCAAAGGTCTCGAGAAGAGCGATCTGCTTGTTCGTGAAGGGCCTGACCTCCAGTCGATAAATCACCAGGACGCCCAGCAGGTCATCGCCCTTGAGGATCGGGACCGCGAGAACTGTCCGGATCGCCGCCACATCTTTGGCGCCGAAGGTATAGTCCGGATCGGCCATGACATCTGGAATGTGGATGGTTCGGCGTTCAAGCGCTGCACGGGCTGCACCGCCGTGCCGGCCGGGTCGGATCGGATGTTGCTCCGCCCATTCCTCTAACGCCGGGGGCGCGTTGAAGGCCACTGCCTTACGCAGCAACTCACCGTCGAACCGGTAGATGAATGCCCGGTCGGCCCCACACAGCCGCACCGAACTTTCGGCAACCGTTTCGAATACCGCGTGCAGGTCGAAGGCCGAGCGGCTGATAACTTTCAACACGTCGGCGGTAGCCGTCTGCTGGTCGAGCGATTCGGCGAGATCGCGCGTACGCGCCTGCACCTCCGCGAGCAGCCGCACGTTCTCGATCGCAATCAGCGCCTGATCCGCGAAGGTGGTCGCCAGTTCAATTTGCTTTTTCGTATAGGGCCTGACCTCGGCTCGGGTCAGGGTGAAAACGCCGATTGTCTCTCCGTCCTTGACAAGAGGAACGCCTAGATTGCTGCGATACCCACCGAGCCTCTGAAATTCGCTGCCGGTGTATTCTGGATCGGCCAACACGTCGGGGATATGAACGATTTTCCTCTCCAAAGCCGCCCGCCCGGTCATGGTGCCGCGTGTCGGCGTGATCGGGTTGTCGCGGCAATATTTTTCGTATTTCGGAGAAAAGCCGTGGTTGGCGGCAAGCGTGTAAACGTCACCGGAGCGCTGGTAGAT
Organism: Bradyrhizobium sp.; assembly: GCA_045811665.1. Classification (GTDB taxonomy): domain Bacteria; phylum Pseudomonadota; class Alphaproteobacteria; order Rhizobiales; family Xanthobacteraceae; genus Bradyrhizobium. The sequence continues at coordinate 17,234 of JBJMTO010000149.1, read as the reverse complement.
AAACGCTCGATCCGCATCGCACAGCCGTGCGGCGGATGCCACGAGCGCATCGAGTACCGGCTGCAAACTAAAGCTTGAACGGCTGATGATCTTGAGCACGTCGGCGGTGCCGGCCTGCTGCTGGCGCGTTTCAGCCAGCTCGCGTTTGAGCTCGGCATTTTGTTTTTTAAGATCGATCCCCGAGCGTGTGCGCTTGCGCGGCATGACGCGCTTGCGGGCGGTCTTGCGCTTGCGCGCGGTCGAAGGCTTGCGCACCACTCGGTCCTGCTTGGCCATAATGAGCGCCACCAGCCGAAAAAACCCACTAAAACAAGCCCATGCTACCCAATCCGCAATCGGCCGTACAGGCCAGCTACAGGGAGGGTTAACGCGGCGGGACGCCGATCGCAGCTCGGCACCGGTGACAAGAGGATTTCAACGAAGCCGACGAGCGGCCAAACAGAGCGCCGGGGCCACCGCAACTTCCAGGACCGGCACCTCATCCGGTCGTTGCGAGGCGACTGTCGATCTCAGTGCGGAGCACAGTGAAGTCGATCGGCTTGGTCAGCAGTGCTTCGGCACCGCGCTCAAGAGCTTTTCGTCTGGTCTCGGCATCGCCGTACGCCGTGATCATGATGACTGGAACATCCGGGCGGGCGGCCTTTGCCTTTGGTAAAAGCTCAAGGCCGCTCATCCCAGGCATGTTGATGTCCGACAAAATCAGGATCAGCGAGGCGCCTGCGGCGTCACTGATCCGTTGCAAGGCGCTGTCGCCCGATTGCGCGAAATCCATGGTAAAGCGGCCGGCGCGGAGATCACGCCGGAACTGCTGTCGAAACAGCATCTCGACGTCGGATTCGTCATCAACCACAAGAATGAGGACGCTCACGTGTGTGCTCCTGGCTTGGGGGCAATCGGGGTGCTCGGCGCGCGCGGAAGAACCACCCTGAATTCGGTGAATTCACCCGGCTGGGTCTCGACCTCTATCGATCCGGAATGTTGTTTGACAATAATGTCGTAGCTAAGGGACAGACCGAGACCTGTTCCCTCTCCGGGCGGCTTCGTCGTAAAAAACGGATTGAACATCTTTTCCCGCACCTCAGGCAAGATGCCTCCGCCGTTATCGCGTATCTTGATCTCCACACGGTCGCCCAGATTCCTGGTCTCGGCCGCAAGCAGCGGTTCGTAGCCGTTAACACGGGCTTCGCCCTTGCGTTTCATGGCCGCATAGAATCCGTTTGAAATCAGGTTGAGCAGTACTCGCGTAATTTCCTGCGGAAGCAGCTCTACTTGCCCTGCCGCGGGATCGAAAGATCGTTCTAATCTAATCTTGAACTCCTGGTTTTCCGCGCGCGCGCCGTGATAGGCGAGGTTCAGGCTGTCTTCAACAATGGCGTTGAGATCGACGGGGCGGCGCTCCCCCGTACCTTCGCGCGAATGCAGCAACATATTTTTCACGATCGAGTCTGCACGCTTTCCGTGCTGAACGACTTTCTGGAGATTGCCCTTGAGCATCCCGGTCAGATCGTTGGTCTCTTGACGCGTCTTCTCCTCCAGACGTGCTGGCTTGAGCACGTCGTCCAACTCATCGACCAATTCCACCGACAGGGCGGAGAAATTGTTGATGAAATTCAGCGGATTCTTGATCTCGTGTGCAATGCCGGCGGTGAGCTGGCCAAGCGAAGCCAGCTTTTCGGTCTGGACAAGCCGGTCCTGCGCCGCGCGCAACTCCTCCAGCGAAACAGCCAGTTCGCGAGTCCGTGCTCCCACGCTCTCAAACAGGCTGGCATTCTGAATGGCCAACACCGACTGCGCCGCGAACGTTTGAAGCAGGTCAGCCGTGTGTTTCGGAAATTCACCGGGTTGCCTGCGCCGGACTACGAGTGCGCCAACGGTGCGGTCGCCGGCAAGCAACGGAACCACCAGCAACGCGCGGAATCCGGCGCGGACAATGACATCAAGGACAGGCGACGTATTGTCGCTTTTAAGATCAGAGATTTGAACCGGAATGCGTTTGGCGACCGCCTCTCCGATTGCCGTCTCCCCGACGTGAACCCTGCGATCCCTGATTTCCGCGATGATCGCGTCATCCATGCCGTAAGTGGCGCGGAGGTGAAATTCCTGCGCCGTAGCATCGAAGACGTAGATCGCGCCGGCCTCGGTACCGGAGAGCTGGGTAGCCTTCAATACGATTGTGTTCAGAACGGTCTGCAGATCCACCGTCGAATTCACGGCCTGACTTACCTCGCCAAGCGCCCGCAATTCATCCACGGATTGGCTGAGTTCGCGGGTGCGCGCCTGCACCTCATCGAACAAACGCACATTCTCTATGGCGATCAGGGCTTGATCCGCAAAGGTTGAGACGAGTTCTATCTGCCGTTTGTCAAAGGGCTGCACGACTTCTCGCGTCAAAATAATGACGCCTATCGCAACTCCGTCCCGCAACAGCGGAATGCCAAGGATCGTACGATAGCCGTGGTCGCCCTCCATGCTCAGGGAATATTCGGGGTCCGCCAGGACATCCAGGATATGAACCGGAGAGAGTTCGAGCGCAACGCGGCCGACGGCGGACGCTCGGTCAGGAGCGATGGGATTGTTCTTGAGGTACGTCATCCGCTCGGCCCGACCATCCTTGGCGGCGACCGCATGATAATGCCCGCCATCCAGCCGCATGATGTAGGCGTGTTCGGATTTGCAAAGGCGTTGAGCCGTTTCCGCGATCGTATCGAGGACCGGCTGAATGTCCGATGGCGAGCGAGAGATTACGCCAAGTACATCGCTGATTGCGGTTTGATATTCCAGAGCCTCCGTAACATCGCGGGTACGCGCCTGCACCTCTTCGAACAGCCGCAGGTTCTCGATTGCGATCACCGCCTGGTCCGCAAAGGTCGAGACAAGCTCGATTTGCTTCGATGTAAACGGTTGCGGCACGACCTTGGCTACGAAAATCACGCCGACCACGTTTCCATCACGCAACAGTGGCGCGCCGAGCGCCGCTCGATAGCCACCGATCTTTTGCGCAGCGTTCCAGGTATATTCCGGATCCTCCAGCACGTCGGTGACGTGCACCACATGGCCCTCGAGCGCGCTGCGCCCGGTGATGCTGCTTCGATCGATCGGAACTTCCAGCGGCAAGAAGTAATCTCGGATGCGAGAGTGTACTTCCGTGCCGTGGCCGAAGCTGGCGGCAAAGCGCAAACCGGGGCCGGCGCGCTGAAAAAGCCAGGCGTGGTCAGCTTCGCATAACCGAGTGGCGGACTCGACCAACGTATCAAGCACCGTCTGCAAATCGAAGGTGGATCGGCTAATCACCTTCAGCACATCGGAAGTTGCGGTCTGCTGTTGAAGCGACTCTTCCAGATCCTGGGTACGGGCCTGCACCTCTTCGAACAACCTTACATTCTCGATCGCAATCACGGCCTGGTCGGCAAAGCTTGATACCAGGGCGATTTGCTTTTCCGTGAAGGGCTGAACAGTCTTGCGGCACAGACTGAAGACACCGATGGGCTGCCCCTCACGGAGCAAGGGAACGCCTAGAAACGTCCTGAACCCGGCTTTCTTCTGCTGCTCAGTGTGGGTGTATTCCGGGTCGGCCAGCACGTCGTCGATCTGTACAGCCTTGCGCTCCAGCAACGTCCGGCCGACCACGGTGCCCCGACCCGGCTTTAGTGGGACGGTTTTGGTGTAATCAACCCAATCGGGTGGAAAGTTGTAATTTGTTACATGGTAGAAATGCCCGGCGCTGCCCTGCCGGGTAACGCTCGCCATATCGGCGTCACACAGCTTCGCCGCGGACTCGGTGAGGGTGTCAAGCACCGTCTGCAAATCGAAGGTCGAACGACTAATGACCTTCAAAACGTCAGCGGTTGCGGTTTGCTGTTGAAGCGATTCCCGGAGGTCTTCGGTGCGCGCCTGGACCTCATCGAACAGCCGGACATTTTCGATCGCGATCACAGCCTGGTCGGCAAAGGTCTTGACCAGGTCTATCTGCGTCTCCGTGAATGGCTTGACTGCGCACCGCGTAAGAGCAATGACCCCGACCGGCGCGCCTTCGCGCAACAGTGGTACGCCCAGCATCGTTCGGTAATCACCAATCCGAATAACTTCCGATAACCTGTACTCGGCATCGGCCTGGACATCGAGGATTTGGACGGTTGTTCGTTCCAGCAGGGCGCGACCGACCACGGAGCCGCGGTCGGGCCCAATAGCGAGACTTCCGAGATAATCGATGTACTCCTGCCGTCTTCCGGAGAGGCCGAAACTTGCGGCCAGGACGAAACTCTCGCCTGTGGGTCTCCAGATATGGGCCCAGTCGGCATCGCACAACCGAGCCGCGGATTCGACAAGTGTCTGAAAAACAGTTTGCAGATCAAACGTCGAGCGGCTGATCACTTTTAGCACATCCGCCGTTGCAGTCTGCTGCTGCAAGGCTTCCCGCAGGTCGTCGGTGCGCGCCTGAACCTGCTCGAAAAGCCGAACGTTCTCGATCGCGATCACGGCCTGGTCGGCGAAGGTAGTGACCAACTCGGTCTGCCTCTCGGTAAATGGCCGCGGCGTCATCCGTGTCATTGCCATGACGCCGACGCAGCTTCCTTCCCGCAGCAGGGGAACGCCGAGCGCTGCCCGGAAACCTGCAAGCGCTCGGCCCTCGGCCCATGTGTATTCAGCGTCATCCAGCACGTCCGGGATGTGGACCGTCGCTACCTGCAGGGACGTTCGAGCAACCAGCGTACCCCTGCCCGGTGAAATCGGATGTTGTTCCACGTAGGCCTGATAAGCGGGCGAGAAACCATTGTGGGCCGCGAGACGATAGACCTCGCCGTCACGCAGAAAGATCTGCACGTTTTCGGCCTGACATAGCTTGCCCGCCGACTCGACCAGAGTTTTCAGCACAGCCCGGATATCGAAAGCGGAGCGGCTGATGACCTTCAGCACATTGGAAGTGGCGGTGTGCTGTTGCAGGGATTCTGAAAGTTCGTCGAACAGCCGGGCGTTGTGGATCGCGACGACCGCCTGATCCGCAAACGTGCTGACGAGTTCGATCTGCTTCTGGGTAAATGGCTTTACCACCGCTCGCATTAGGGCAATGACGCCGACAGGCGCTCCCTTTTGCTGCAGTGGAACGCCCAGGGTGGTGCGGTATTTGCCGGCCCGCTGATACTCAAGTGCCTTGTATTCAGGATCCGCCAGGCAGTCAGGCAGATGAACCACCTGTTGCTCGAGTGCGACCCGGCCCACCAGCGACCCCCGCCCGGGGGACAGCGGATGCTCCGATGCGTATTTGATGAAACCGGTCGTGGTCCTGTTGGTGGCCGCCAGGTGGTATTTGCCGTCCACAAGCTTGTAGATCAAGGCAAATTCGGCGTCGCACAAACGGCTCGCCGTTCGCACGATGGTGTCGAGAATTGGTTGAAGCTCCATGTTGGAGTTGTTGATTGCGTTGAGGATATCGCTGGTGGCTTTTTGCCGCTCCAAAGCTTCGGCAAGCTCCCGCTTCAGCTTGGTTGCTGCTGGACCGACCGGACTGCGTTTGCGCGCTTTTGGCGCTTTGCCGGCTCTTGAGGCTGGCGATTTTGTTGCGCGCTTCACCATCCCAGGTGCGCTCCGGCCGGCGAAAATGATGAAATACTCGAAATATGAGGGTCAGCTTACCGAAGTAGGAAGCGCCCGTACAGTGTTTCAGATCACAGCCTTGAGACACTAATGCCGCAGCGGCTACTTGCACTTGCGCGTACGCGGCCCTCGATAGCGCGCAGACCCATGTCGCCGAGCAACTCCCAACACCTCGGTCATTGCGAGCGTAGCGAAGCAATCCACTACTCGCTCGCTGCCAGATGGATTGCTTCGCTACGCTCGCAATGACCGCGAGAGATGCAACCTCACTGACATGCGTGTGGTGTGATCTTCGCCTGACCAGTTTGCCCTGCGAAAAACGGCCGTCGGCTACTTCGCTCGCGCTCCGATGATCCGCGGCAGAGAGCCGGTGGGAAACGGGTCCGCCTTTGAAAGCCCAGGCGGGTGCGGGGCGCGAGCCGTCACCTCCGGGAAACGCGCCTTCATCTCGCGCAGAAAGCCGTCGAGCGTATCGACGCTTGCAGCCATCTTCGCGATCTTGCTGAATTCGGCGCTGTTGACCTGCGCCGGCCTGGCGGCAGTCTCAAAGGCCGCGCGGTCCGCCTCGCCGCTCATCAATGGCGCATACTTTTCACGGAACCGCGCCAGACCGATCGCGTCCTCCGCAAGCGCATATCCGACGACAGCGCGTATCACATCGCCCTTCTCCACCGGGTTCAGCGGTTTGAAGTCGCGCCAGCGGTCCGCGTAATACAACTCGATCTGTTCGGAAGCCTCGCGCCAGCGCCGCGCGGCCCAGTATATATCGGAGCGCAGCCGGATGGCTTCCCGGCCGGCGAAGTTGGAGATGATGTCGAGCCCAAGCTCGTGTCGCCCCACATCACTTTGCGCGCGCGCCTCCAACAGCAGACGCTGCTGACGCAGATCGCCCGAAAGATCGCCCATGCGCGTGGTGCGAAGCGCCGATATCGCGCGATCCGGCTTGCGAGCGGTGAGGTAAACTGTCGCCAGCCGCGCCGCCACCTGGGCACGAGCCGACCCTTCCAGTCTTTTATCGATTTGATACTGCAACAATTCGCTGGCCTGATCGAGCAGGTCCACCGATACCAGCCGATCGGCCAAACGTCGGATCATCTCGTCACCGCGCCGGCCGATCGGCGTCAATTCACGATACTCGTAGAACATGCCGAGCGCGTCCACCGCGCGCAGATCGTCGCCCTTCGGGCTGAGGAAAAGTTGGGCAAACAGCGCCGCGGCGTCGTCCTGACACTCACGCGCTGCCTCGGAGTTGGGCTGCAGCTTGGTTGCGGTCCGCGCGGCCGCGAACGCTTCGTTGTAACGCGCCTTCTCGGCATAGATCCGCGCCAACATCTGCAACGTTCTCACCTCGATTCCATCGCCCCGCCACGTCACCGAAAGAGTCTCGATCTCGCGAAAGCTCTCGGCCGGACTGATTTCGTTGCGCCGCTGCTTCATCGCAATGGTCAGCAGCTTGGCTTCGGCTGCCGCGGCCCTGTCGCGGGAATCGATCGCCTTCTTGTAGTGGTCGAGCGCGTCCCTGTCCTGTGAGAGCCCTTCGGCGAGCCGGCCACGCAGCACCGAAACGGTGGGTTTCATCTCAACGGGTATTCCGACCACCTCCAGATCGCTGCTCCGTTTGGATGCGCCGGAGTAATCGTTGACTTCGATCGAGGCCCGCATCGCATCCGCTATGAAGACGCTCTGCAATTCAACAGGCAGCGAACTGATGACGAATTCCGAGTTCATGAACTTTTCACGCGCCTGCGGCCATTTACCCAAGCGGGCGTAAGCCAGCGCTTGCCACATCTGAAAGTCGAAATTGGTTCCGATCACCGGACTGGAGAGATCTTTCAAAGCCGTCTCGGGACGGCCCATCAGACTGCTTGCGACCGAATGCACGATCAGCGCGATCGGGTCCTCAAGCCCCGGCTTCGCCTCGGCCAGCACGAGGTCCAGCACGCCTTTGGCTTCCGGGTACATCGCTCGCGAGACATAGAAGCGCGCAAGATCGACCCTTGCCGCGGTGCGTTGGTCAGGCTCGGCCACCGCCGCCACCGCGATCAGCTGATCCTGCCGTGACAGAAAATGGGAGCTTTGGTTTTTCCGCCACTCCAGCACATCGAAAATCGGCCGGACCGCGGTTGTGGCGCGCTCCGCTCCAAAGGCGGCTGAGGACAGCGTCAAGCCGCCGGGACGCGCTAGGGTAATCTTGCCCGAACCTATCTCGGCCGTCACGTCATCAGAGTTCGGACGTATCGCGATGCCGTGAATCGACTCGAGCAGGGAAAACTCCACAAAATCCTGCCGCTTGATGAAGCCGCGCACCGGGTGCGGGGCGGTAACGATCATGAGGGTATCGCCCGCGTCGGGATCGACGAACCGATGCAGCAGACCGGGTTTTGGCAAGGGGACGGTGACATTGGCGAGCGCGGGATCGATGATGTTGCGGATCGCTACGAGCGGCTGGACGGGCGTGCGCATCGTGTCGGCGAACGTTAGAGTCCATTTCCCGCCGTTCGCCTGATCCTCGCCCAACAATGAGGGCATCTGAGGCCGATTCAGCCGCAGCCGAATGGCCTGACCATTCTCGAGCGGAAGCGCGGCAACATCGGACAGGATCGATCCGCCCTTGTTGCGGATGGGGTCCAGATCGATCGGCTCGCGCGTATCGAACACCAGCCAGACGGTATCGGCGCGCCGGAATAATGCCGCCGCCGTCGAAGTCGCAAACGGGAAAGTCAACTCGAGACGATCGCTGGTCCGGGACGCGCTGACCCCCGCGGCGGGATCGGCCGCAGTTACCGGCGAAGGCGGGCTCGATTGCGCCGGCCGCTCGACCATCGCTATCGCCGGTGCAGGCGGCACGTCGATCCTCGCGGACGGCGCTTCCGTGCTTTCCGCACGGCCCGACGGCGGTTCGGAGAGCGCGAGGGTTTTCGGCGCCGCCTCCGGTTTGATCTCGGCGGTTTCCTTGACGATCATCTCCGAGGTGGGCTGCACCATCGGTTCGGACCGGCGCATCGGCGGAATTTCAACTGTTGGCGCGGATGCCGCGGGCGCGACCACCGCCGCTGCGGAGCCAGCACCCGAAGGAGCCGGCGCGACCGGGTGCGGCGGCACACCGGCGGCGTCCGAGGGAATGGCCAAGGCCGGTGCAATCCAACTATCCGGCCCACGCGCCGACGAGCCCGGCGATTTATCGCCTTGTTGAAACGCGAGATCGACGATGTAGTTTTTGTCTTCGCGGAATGAACGGACATCGACATTGCCGATCAAGGTGACTTCCACGACGCTGGTATCTCCTTCGACCTTCTGCTTGATCGAAGCGACGTTGGATGGCGCCGCCTCCTTGGCGTCGGCCAGATCGAAGGTGAGCAGGGCATTGAAGACCAGCGCGAGCTTCTGATCGTTCAGCACCGAGGAAACCCCGATGCCGTCCGGCATCTCGAACACCAGGCGGATGAAGGTCGGCTGCATCGATGCACGCACGCGTACAGGGGGGCGTTTTTTGGTGTCCGCCGTCGCGCGTTGCATGCGCAGAGCGCGCTCCGCCGTCCGCGCGCGCTCGGCCAGTTCGCGGACCACCTCGGGAGGAAGGCTCGGCGGCGGACCGCTCCAGGTTTCGGGCAGCAGGTCGACGAAAACCCGTTCGCCCGCGGTCATGGTGTTGACCGTTACTCTGCGCGCCAATGAAAGCCGGATCGCCGAGCCGTCGGGGTCGCGGCGGGCCGAACCGACATAGGAGGGCACCGCGTCAGCCCACTTGTCGACAGGGATGTCCACTGGCTGGGCAAACCGGATCACGAGGATCGAACCGGCCGTCGTCACTTCGGATGTGACATCTTCGGCGAGCCTGAAAACCAGCCTCGCAAACCCGCCCGAGGCAGAGAAGGTCGCTTCGCCTTTGATGGGATCAGCCTGGCAGTCTCCGGCAACCGTCAGTCCGGCTAACACCAGCGCGGCCGGAAACCATGTCCCCTGCCCCAGGCAAAACCCGGCGCGCCGCGCGCAAATGCGCGCTAACCAGAACAATCCAGCGACAGCCGCTCGCACCATTGCCACCCAGTCTTCCGGTTCAAATCTGGCCGCCGGCGGGCGCTCAAAACGCGCGCGCAAGCACTGCACGCGCGCCGGCGTATTCGAATCTAGAATTGGGCATTTAAGGATTTGTTAAGATTGAGCGTCTTTGAGCGCTGCGAGCCAATAAACCGAGGCGAGATCTCCGCTCTGTTTGCGGCCGTTGCCTCGATCAGAGTTGACGAACGCCCGCCCGCTTGAAACCGACGTCCGCCTGCGCAGTTTGAAATCTGCGAAGGTCGATGCACACTACTATTCGAACATATCTGGCCTCGGCACCAGGAGACTCAAATGCGCACAATCGTCTGGATGATTCTGGCGAGCGGGATGATGTTGGCCATCGCGCCCGCACACGCACAGACCTACGACCCAAGGTTCCCGATCTGCGTTCAGCTCACCGAATGGGGTGGGACCCACATCGACTGTAGCTTTACCTCGGTTCCCCAGTGTCAGGCGACGGCGTCGAACCGCGGGACTTGCTTCACCAACCCGTATTTCCAGGCCGGAACCGGCAGGCCTCAAAGCCGGCTGTACCGGTAGCGCCGATCGCTAGTTCGGTTTCTGCGGCAGCATCTTGCCTTCGATCTTGGGAAGGTCGCCGGCGGAGGCTGACTTGTCCGAGCCGGCCCGCCGCGCCAGTTCGACCGTCAGGCGCTCGGCGGCTTCGGTCGACATCAGCCCGAGGATATCGGACATCTTGCGAGGCGCGATCTGCGAGGCGATTTCGAACAGCACACCCATCTCGAGCCGGTCGAACACTTTGGCGGCGTCCTTTGGCTTCATGCTCTCATACATGGTGATGATGCCCTTGAAGCGAGCCGCGTCGGTTTCGTTCTTGTGTTCGGTGGCGGTGCCGATCCTGGATTCGACCGCCTTCAGTTCCTCCACCCGCGTTTCAATCCGTTTCTCGGCCGCCTTGAGCAGGTTTTCGCGAATGTCGATTTCACGCGCGCGGGCTTCGAGTTCCTGCCGCCGCGCCTGCAACCGTTCAAGGATCGCGCGTTCCGAGGAAGATATCTGCTGATTCTGCTCGGCAGGCGTGACCGGGTTATCCGGCTTTGCCATTTCAGGCGCCGAAATAATCGGTTTGGCAGCGTCGTCTTTCGGCTTTTCATGAATGGCGCCGGTGACGTCGGCCTCGGTCTTCCGTGACGGAAAGTTGAGGGCCTCCTGCGCCCATGAGCGCTTGGCGGACTTCGGCTGATAGTCGAATACGTATCCGCCTTCGAGAAACAGGCCAGCGATCTTCAGCACGGCAAGACCTGCGATCGCGACCAGCACGACCGGAATGACGCGAATGTCACGAAGCGATTTCATGCGGCCAGGCCATCAGACCTTCTGCGTTCCGAAAACGCCTGCGCCGCCGCGGCAACGGCCTTGGCCGCGGCCACCTTTGGCGTTTCGGGACTGGGGGCGATAGCAGGCCGCGCGGCGATCGCAATCTTCGACAGCCGCCGCAGCACATTGTCGCCCTCCGCCAGTTGCCTGCTCAACTGCTGAGAGAGCTCGTCGGCGGCCGCTAGCTGACTGCCGAGATTTTCGTTGACGTCGCGAACGGTAAGTTTGAGGCCGCCAATGGCGCGCTCCGCAATCTCTGTCGCCGTGATCAGTTCGCCAATCGTCGCCTTGAGCGAATGTTCGTCGGCCTTCAGGCGTGTCAGCCTTTTGTTCAACAGCATGCAGTAGCCGATCGTCAGCATCAGCAATAGCGCTACCAGACTTTCAATTGCAATTCCGAGTAAATGACTCATTGTGCCTCCATCAGCTTGGTTTGCTCGTCGGCTTTCTCAAACATAGCAAAGGTAGTATTTGGCTTGCGTAACTGCTTGGTCACGCGAATGGCAACGCGATCGCCGACCCGGCCCATCCGGCCCTCGGTCAATGTGACGCTGCCGCAGCGAACGGCGACCAGCGCATCGGCACGCATCTCGAGCGGCAGGGTGTCGCCGACCTTAAGCATCATGAGCTGCTTGAGCGGAATGTCGGCCTCGTAGAGCACCGCATCGACGGAGATCTGGGCTTGAGCTACTTCGGTGGCAAAGTGCCCCTCCCAGATCGGATCGCGCCCGAACTTTTCGCCCATGAACATCTGCAGCAGCACGCTGCGGATCGGTTCGATAGTGGCGTAGGGAAGCAGCAACTCGATGTTGCCGCCGCGGTCCTCCATGTCGATCCGCAAGCGCACCAGAATGGCTGCGTTTGCTGGCCGGCTGATGGCGGCGAACCGAGGATTCGTTTCCAGCCGGTCGATGCTGAAGGTCACCGGTGACAGCGGTCTGAACGCCTGTTCGGCATCGGACAGCACCACCTCGACCAGCCGCTTCACCAGGTTGGTTTCGATGGTGGTATAGGGCCGGCCTTCGATGCGCATCGAGGTCTGCCCGCGACGGCCGCCAAGGAGAACGTCGATGATGGAATAGATCAGACTGGAGTCCACGGTGGCCAGGCCGAAATTGTCCCATTCCTCGGCCTTGAAAACGCTCAGCACAGCCGGTAGCGGAATCGAATTCATGTAGTCGCCGAACCGCACCGAGGTGATGCGGTCGAGCGAGACTTCGACGTTGTCCGAAGTGAAGTTGCGCAGGCTGGTCGTCATCAGCCGGACCAGGCGGTCGAAAACGATTTCGAGCATCGGCAGACGCTCGTACGACACCATGGCCGAGTCGATGATCGCGCGAATGCCGGAATTGTCATCGAGGTTGACTTCGCCGGCGGAGAAGCCGAGCAGGTTGTCGATTTCCTCCTGCGACAACACACGCTCGCCGCCGTTCTTGCCTCCACCAAAGTCGCGGCTGCCGTCCTCCACCATGGCGGCCCATTGCAGCGCCATCGTGCCGGAGATTTCATTAGCCGCAGCCGCTTCCGCCGCCTCCGCGGGATCCTCCGAATCAAGCGAGGCTTCCCATTGGGCTGCAATTGCATCCTGGTCGACTGGATCGTTGCCCGCCATGTTTTCAGGTCCGTCTCGTCACTGAACAACGATTTCCTTGAAGAGCACGGCGCTGACCTGAACCGGGGCGACCGCCGCGTTGACCCGACGGGTCAGTTCTTCCTTGAGGCGAAAGAGGCCCGCCGAGCCGTTCAAATCCGTCGCTCGCAATTCGCGTAGATACGTCTGAAAGATATCGGTGACGCGCGGCATTGAAGGCTTGATCGCCTCGATCTGCCGCTCCTCCTTCACCTCCAGCACCACCCTGACCTTGAGATATTGCACACGCTCGCCGGGAGCGCCGACCAGATTGACCAACATGTCCGGCACGTCCACGAACACCGGCGGCTTGCGCGGGGCCGCCTCTGCCTCCGCCGCCGCGTGCATCTCCTCGCCGCCGTGCCGTGTGAAGAAATACCAGATGGCTGCGCCTCCGCCGATGATCGCCAACAGGCCGACAGCCGCGATGATCAGCTTGAGTTTGCCCTTTGGAGTAGGCAGCGCCTCGACGACTTCGCCAGCGCCGTCCGCTTGTTCGTTGTCAGCCATCGCCTCGAGCGCTCCGGTGTGAACAGGAATGAACCCGGTGCCGCAAGGCAGGCTATGACGCGATACAACTGGCCCCCAGCGCACCGCGCTCTCTTGAGCTGACGCTAAGGTAACAATGGTTAATGGAACCTTTCTTTTGACCGGCCGGTAGGAAAAACTTGCCGGGCAAACATGGTCAACAAGACCTTATTGCCGCGCCATGCGGGGCCCGCCAAAGGGCTAACCCCTTCCACTAACGCCACTTTCCAACTTGGCACGGGTTTCGCTCTGTCCTTCTGCGAACCGCGGCTTGGGAGAGCCCCGGGTTCGACAGAGACGCAAACAGCCTGGGAGGGCTCGATGCGGATCGAGGAAGGGGAGAACCACCGATGGAGAACGCGCTTCTCATCGGACTATCGCGACAGATGGTGCTGGAACGGCAGATGGATGTCGTTGCCAACAATGTCGCGAACGTCAACACTGCCGGTTACAAGGCCGACAAGTCGCTGTTCGAAGAATACCTCAGGACGGGCGCTCACGAAGACAACTTCGTCGGGCGGGATCGCGCCGTGAGCTTCGTGCTCGACAGCGGCACCTTCAAAGATTTCTCGCAAGGTCCCTCGGAGCAGACAAAGAACCCGCTAGATGTGGCGATCGAAGGCGGCGGCTTCCTGGTGGTCCAGACCCCAGCGGGCGAGCGCTATACCCGCGACGGCGGATTGCAGATCAATAATCAGGGACAGTTGGTGACGGCCGCCGGCAATCCCGTGCTCGGCACCAGCGGCCCGATCGTATTCCAGCCGACCGACCACGACGTCAGCATCGCCTCGGACGGCAACATCACCGTCGTGGAAGGCACCAGCCGCACTGATTCGGTGCGCGGCAAGCTGCGGCTGGTCAGTTTCGCGGACGCGCAGAAGCTCCTGAAAGAAGGCTCCAACCTGTACTCGACCGGTACTGCCGCCGCTCAGCCGGACACCGTCTCGAAAATTCGCCAGGGCTTCATCGAGAAGTCCAACGTCAGCTCGGTCGCGGAGATGAGCCGCATGATCGAGGTGACGCGCACCTACACGCAGATAGCCAACATGCTGCAGCAGCAAAGCGATCTGCATAAATCCGCGATCGATAAGCTCGCCGACGTTCCGGCATAAGGAAACCAATCCATGCGCGCCCTCTACACCGCTTCGACCGGGATGGCAGCCCAGGAACTGAATGTTCAGGTCATCTCGAACAACATCGCCAACTTGCGCACCACAGGCTTCAAAAAGCAGGCGGTGTCGTTCCAGGATCTGATCTACGAGCACGCGCGCCGGATCGGCGCGCAGGCATCCGACCAGGGAACGATCCTGCCGGTGGGCGTCGATATCGGCGGCGGCGTCAAGACCGTCGGCACGCCGCGGCTGATGACCCAGGGCACGCTTACGAACACCGGCGCCGACCTCGACCTCGCGATTCGGGGCGAAGGTTTTTTCAAGATCCAGATGCCGGACGGCACCTTCACCTATACCCGCGACGGCTCGTTCCAGATGGACGCACAAGGCCGTCTCGTCAATGCCTTGGGCAATCCGCTGCAACCGACGATCAGTATTCCGGCGGCGGCGTCAGGCATCAGCATCAACACCCACGGCCAGGTCAGCGTGCTGCTGCCGGGATCGACGACGCCGAGCAACATCGGGCAAATCGGGTTGACCCGCTTCATCAACAAGGCCGGCCTGCAGCCGAACGGCGACAACACCTTTACGGAAACGCCGGCCTCCGGCGCCCCGCAGGACGGCATACCGAATGCCGACGGCATGGGCGACTTGCAGCAGAAAAACCTGGAGCAGGCCAACGTCGAGTCCGTCACCGAGATTTCCGACCTGATCGCGGCGCAGCGCGCCTATGAGATGAACGCCAAGGTGATGAGCGCCGCCGACCAGATGCTGCAGTCCACTGCCGCGCTGTTCCGCTGACGGGAGCTGATGATGAAGATCCACGCTACTGTCCTCGCGACCGCCCTGCTCGCAGTGCAAGCCAGCGCGGCTTTGGCTCAACGCAGCGACGATGCGATCCTAGCTCCCGTGCTTCGCGCCAGCATCACGGTATCGGGCGAACTGGTGCGGATCGGCGACGTCATCGAGAACGCAGGGACCGCGGCCCAAATCGCGATCTATCGCGCGCCCGATCTCGGCACCACGGGCATGTTGCCGGTCGAGCACGTGCTGTCCGCGTTGCGGGCGCACCAGGTGATTGGTGTCGATACGAGGGACATGCGCGAGATTTCGGTGACGCGGCTGGCGCGCACGCTCGACAGCAAGGATATCGAGCTGCAGGTCGCTCGTGCGCTTGAACGGCGCGGCGGCCTGGGCGATGCCGCCAACCTCAGCCTGACCTTCGATCGCGACGTGAAGGATTTGAGGCTGGAGGCTTCCAACACCGGCGACATGCAGCCGGTATCGGCTCGTTACGAACCGCGCTACGGCCGCTTCGATGTCACCTTTGAGATCGCGAACGACCACGCTGCCGCGCCGATGCGCCTGCGCTTCACCGGCACCGCGGTCGAAACCGTCGAGGCCGCCGTGCTGGTGCGCAACATCGAACGCAACGAGGTGATAAAATCGTCCGACGTCTTGCTTGAGCGGCGCCCGAAGGCTGAAATGGGCGCCGACGCGCCAGCGCGTGATCGCGCCGTCGGAATGCAGGCGCGACGCCAGCTTCGCGCCGGCCAGGCGCTGAAGGCTGCGGATCTGGGCAAGCCTGACCTGGTGCAGCGCGATCAGACCGTCACATTGATCTACGAAGCCACAGGACTGTACCTCACCGTTCGCGGCAAGGCGCTGGAGAGCGGCACCGAAGGCGACGTGGTCAGTGTGGTCAATCTGCAATCCAAGCGCAACGTGACCGGCACGGTGATCGGGCGCGGCCAGGTCGCGATCTCGGTCGCAACGCCACGACCGGCTGCCGCCGATACGACCTCCTCGCTACGGCCAGACCAAACGGCAGCACCGGTCGCGGTCGCTGCGAACAGCAACCCGTCAGCCGCTCCGAAAGCAGAGTAATGTTCATATTCATGTCCAGTAACCGCATCGTTGTCGCCGGCGCCTCGCTGCTCATCGTCAGCCTGGCAAGCGGATGCTCGTCGATCGACCGGCTGTCCCAGATTGGCGAACAGCCGAAGCTGGCGGCGATCGAGAACCCGACCGCGCAACCCGGCTACAAGCCGGTGCAGATGCCGATGCCAAAACCCGAAACGGTATCCTACAACGCCAACTCGTTGTGGCGAAACGGCAGCCGCGCCTTCTTCAGGGATCAGCGGGCCGCGCGCATCGGCGACCTGCTTACGGTGACGGTCAACATCACCGACAAGGCAAACATCGCAAACGAGACCCAGCGCAGCCGGAGCAACAAGGAAGATTCGGGAATTTCCGACTTCATCGGTGCCAAGACGCTGGGCGTCCAGGCGCAGAAGGTTTTGCCAGGCCGTATCCTAACGGCCGATTCCACTGCTTCCAGCGACGGCAAGGGTTCGGTCAATCGCCAGGAGGCACTGCAGACCAACGTCGCCGCCGTGGTGACCCAAGTGCTGCCGAACGGCAATCTTGTAGTCGAAGGCAAGCAGGAAATCCGCGTCAATTTTGAAATCCGCGAATTGATCGTTGCCGGGATTGTGCGGCCGGAGGACATCCAGAGCGACAACACCATCGACTCCAGCAAGATCGCGCAAGCCCGCATCGCCTATGGCGGCCGCGGCCAAATCACGGATGTGCAGCAGCCGCGCTATGGGCAACAGGTGATGGACGTGCTGCTGCCGTTCTGAAGATGATTCCCCTCCCAAACGGAGGATCGGGACGGGATCGGCGCGAAGCGCCAGACCCCGGGATTGAGAGCTCCCACATCTCATCGCGAAACCTGGGCGCGATGCGATGTAATACGCGGCCTCCGTCAGCTCCCCTGCCGGAGGCCGCGTCGTTTTGTGCGGTTACCGCCGCCGCCATAGGGCTATCCCCGCGCTTCATAGCTCTTAATTTTGCCCATTAACCATTTATTAATTATGCATTTGCGGGCACGAAAGGCCCGACCTAGCGTCGTTTGGAGTGCTGCTCATTAACCATCGAATGGTACGTGCCATGACTTATAGAATGTATGG
>JBJMTO010000148.1:0-3202 GCA_045811665.1 Bradyrhizobium sp. | reverse complement strand
TTATGAGCTTTGGATCGTGTCTGACAAATAGCAACGGCCGCGCTCGCTCGGCGTGATCGGAGGCAATGATTTCACCGTGCGGCCGGTGCTGTCAGCGTATGACCCCGAGCTCGTCAACCAGGCCACTTATGCAGTGACGGTCGAGCCGGAAGGTGGATCGCCAACCGGCGCCCCCACCGGTCCGATTGTCTTCACGGGCAAGCTGATCGAGACCGTTCCGCCCGCCGCGCCATCGACCTCCAAGAGCCGCTGAAACGCAATCGTCCAAAGCAACCGTCCAAAAAAGAAAACGCCCGTGGGGAGCGGGCGTTTTCAGTAGTCAACTTGGGGTAGTTGGGTCTTCTAGTTATCCACGAGGCGACTTTGGGGGGCTGGTAAAGAGCCGCGTGAATTCGTGAATTTCTGTGTTAGCGCACCATTGACGTGGTTGAACTGGAAACGGCAACCGGGGTCCCGGCCTTCATCACGCGAACAGTCTGGGTGTATTCGTCCGAGCCGATGCGAGCGGAGATGCCGAAGCCAGCCACGGCGATCCCAGCGACAAGCGCCACGACCACGATCTTGAGATGAGTCGATCGGTCCGCGCTGTAGATCGAGTGGTTCATCGAAGCCTCCTGCCCCTTCCTGCCACGTGCGAATTGGTGTGCCTCGCGCGCCGACAGGTTCAACAGCTCACCGCTACAAACGTAGGGATTCGCCTTGCGGTTCCTAAGAGGCGATCACAAGCCGGTGATGAGAGTTGAACGCCCGCGACTGGATTGTCGCAAACGCATCTTCGCCGCGATGAATTCCGATACCATTACAGAGCTTTGTACAATTTTATGGATCTGCTTAGGGCGCCCGGCGGGGCGCGCGGTTTTGGATGAGAACGCCCGCACGCAGGTGGTCCTCTTTCGGCCCGGCTCTTCGCCTACCAACGGTTCGGCCTGTGGATAACTTTTGAGTTTACACTCAGCAGCGATGAACGTGCCGCTCGCCGGTCGTAGTCTCGGAATGAGAGCTGCACGAACCAGTGAGCATCGAATGCGAGATTAGTGCCGCGAACCACAGCGGTACAAGGTGGCGCTCTGCTGCGCACACCGTCTGAAAGATCAGACGCTGCCCACCGTTTTCAGTCGGGCGCGCGGGTGGATTTCCGCTTGCGACAGCACCGTTGTTTGCGAGCGGAAGCGCTCGACCAGCGAACGCACGAAGGGACGTATCGCCGCCGATGTGACCAGCACCGGCGCCTCGCCTTCCCGAGCCGCCTGCTCGAACCTGTCCCGCACCACGTTCATGAACTCCGATAGCTTGGAGGGCTGCATCGCAAGCGAGCGTTCCTCCCCCTGGCCGATCAGCGACTCCGCGAACGACTGCTCCCATTTGGCCGAGAGCGCAATCAGCGGCAGGTAGCCGCCGGCGGAGGTGTTCTGGGCACAGATCTGACGAGCCAGCCTGGCGCGAACGTGCTCGACCATGGTCGCGGGGTTGCGCGAGAACGCCAGCGCATCGGCGATGCCTTCCAGGATGGTGGAGAGATCGCGGATCGAAATGCGCTCGGCCAACAAGAGTTGCAGAACCCGCTGGATGCCGGAGACGGTAACCTGGCTCGGGACGATGTCTTTGACCAGTTCGCCCTGTTCTTTTGGCAACTCCTTGAGCAGCTTCTGTACCTCTCCATAAGACAGCAGGTCCGACATATTGTTCTTGAGCAGCTCGGTCAGATGCGTCGAGAGCACCGTGGCGCCATCCACTACGGTATAGCCCTTCAAGGATGCTTCCTCTTTCAAGCCGGCGTCGACCCATGTTGCCGGCAGCCCGAAGGTCGGCTCAACCGTGTGAATGCCGGGCACGCTGAC
The DNA here is from genome assembly GCA_045811665.1 of Bradyrhizobium sp. Taxonomy (GTDB): domain Bacteria; phylum Pseudomonadota; class Alphaproteobacteria; order Rhizobiales; family Xanthobacteraceae; genus Bradyrhizobium. The sequence goes on along the minus strand of JBJMTO010000148.1, from coordinate 1,364 downwards.
CTGATTGCCTGCCGGGTCCATCACCATGAACTGGTTGGGCCAGATCTTGCCGGTGCCGGCGTCCACTTCCTTGATCTTGATGACGTAGGTGTTCGCCTCGAGTTGAACATTGTCGAGGATGCGGACCGACGGCATGACAAAACCCATCTCGATCGCCAGTGAGCGGCGCAGCGCCTTGATCTGATCGGTGAGACGGTCGGTTCCGTCGGGTCCGTTCACAAGCGGGAGCAGCGCATAGCCCAGTTCGATCTTGAGATCATCGATCTTCAGCGCGGTCGCGATCGGCTCCTCGGCCGCGGCGCTTGCCGCCGCTGCGGCGTCGGGCGCGGCTGCGGCTGCCGCCTCGGATGCGGCGGCCGCCCGCTTGTTCTTGCGCGCCGACAACGACAGTGCCGCCGCCCCGCCGCCCAGCGCGAGAAACGGCAGCATCGGAATTCCGGGCAGCATCGCCAGCACCAGCATGACGCCGGCCGACATTCCGAGCGCCTGCGGATAGCCGGAGAGCTGCTTCATCAGGGCCTTGTCCGCGGCGCCGCTCACGCCCGCCTTGGAGACCAGCAAACCGGCGGCCGTGGAGACGATCAGCGCCGGGATCTGGGTGACCAGCCCGTCGCCCACGGTCAGCAGCGTGTAGGTGTGCGCGGCGTCGCGGAAGGACATGCTCTGCTGGGCAACGCCGATGATGATGCCGCCGATGACGTTGATGAAGACCACCAGGAGCCCCGCGACCGCGTCACCCCGCACGAATTTCGACGCACCGTCCATCGCGCCGAAAAACCCGCTTTCGTCTTCCAGCGCCTTGCGGCGCTCTTTGGCGACCTTTTCGTCGATCAGGCCGGCGGAGAGATCGGCGTCGATCGCCATCTGCTTGCCCGGCATGGCGTCGAGATGGAACCGGGCGGCGACTTCGGCGATACGCCCGGAGCCCTTGGTGATCACCACAAAGTTCACGATCACCAGGATCGCGAACACGATGATCCCGATGACGAAGTTACCCCCCATGACGAAGTTGCCGAACGCCTCGATGACGTGGCCGGCAGCGGCGGTGCCCTCATGACCGCGTGACAGGATCAGTCGGGTGGACGCCAGGTTGAGCGACAGCCGCAGCATGGTCGAGATCAGCAGGATGGTAGGGAAAGAGGAGAATTCCAGCGGCGCCTGGATGAACAGCGAGGTCATCAGGATCAGGATCGACAGCGTGATCGAGATCGCCAGAAACAGGTCGAGGACGATCGCCGGCAGCGGCAGGATCAGCACCACCAGAATGGTGAGGATGCCGAAGGCGAGCGCGATATCGCCGCGCTTGAGGATGTTGCCGACCTCGGCAAGGGTGGGAAAACCGGCGTTTGTGCCGCCTACGCCCT
>JBJMTO010000147.1:0-28174 GCA_045811665.1 Bradyrhizobium sp. | reverse complement strand
GTCATGCTACGCAGCCAATCATGATGAAGATCGATAAAGCGCCCGTTCCCCTGATCCTCCCGGATCCGCACGATCCGCGGCTGACCGAACGCGTCGGCGGCACCGATCAGACCGGGGCTGCGGTCGAGATCAATGTGCCGGTGGAGCGGCCGCTGACGCTTTACCTGAATGCGCAGGAGATCGTCACCATGATGACGATCGGCGACTATCCGGAATATCTGGCGCTCGGCTATTTGCTCAACCAGAACATGCTGAAATATGACGACGTCGTCACCGATGTCGAATACGACGATGACCTGCAGGTGGTGGTCGTGCGCACCGAGCACCACACCAATTTCGAACAGAAACTGAAAAAGCGCACCCAGACCTCGGGCTGCGCCCAGGGCACAGCGTTCGGCGATCTGCTGGACGCGGTTGAAAAAGTCGTATTGCCGAAGGCGGAGCTGCGCACGTCCTGGCTCTACCAGATGACGCACACCATCAACACCATGCCATCGCTTTATCTGGAAGCCGGCGCGATCCACGGCTGCGTGCTGTGCAAGGAGGGCACGCCGCTGTGCTACACCGAGGACGTCGGCCGCCACAATGCCGTCGACAAGATCGCCGGCTGGATTTATCGCCACGGCGTCGAACCGGCCGACAAGATTTTGTACACCACGGGCCGCCTTACCTCGGAGATGGTGATCAAGACAGTCCGGATGGGGATTCCGATCCTGGTTTCGCGCTCCGGTTTCACCGCATGGGGCGTCGAGCTGGCGCGGCAGGTCGGGTTGACGCTGGTCGGACGCACGCGCGGAAAGCGCTTCATCGCACTGTCCGGCCAGGAGCGCATCATCTACGACCAGAACCTTGCATTCGTCGAAGAGGAATCCGCACGCCACAAGCGCAAGGGCGCCGACGGTGAGCAGTGACACGCCCGCGATACCCGGCGTGCTGCTCGCAGGCGGTCTGGCCCGGCGGATGGGCGGCGGCGACAAGCCGATGCGCCACATCGGCGGACGCACCATTCTGGAGCGGGTGATCGCACGCTTGCAGCCGCAATGTGACGGACTCGTTCTCAACGCCAACGGCGATCCGGCGCGTTTCGCGGCATTCGGCTTGCCGGTGATCGCCGATACGGTCGAGGACTTTCCGGGACCTCTGGCGGGCATTCTCGCCGGCCTCGACTGGGCGGCGGCCAACCGGCCGGAGGTGGCATGGGTACTGAGTGCGGCGGCCGACTGTCCGTTCCTGCCGCGCGATCTGGTCGCACGTCTCCACCGCGCCCGCACGGAGGCTGGCGCACAACTCGCGGTCGCGGCTTCCGGCGACCAATCGCATCCGGTGATCGGATTATGGAGCGTAGGGTTGCGCAACGAGCTACGGCATTCGATCGCGGTCGAAGGAATCAGGAAGATCGATCGCTGGACCGCGCGCTACAAGCTCCTCACCGTGACCTGGCCGGCCACGCCAATCGATCCGTTCTTCAACGCGAACACCTCCGATGACATCGCCGAGGCGGAACGCCTGGCGGCTTGGGACGCGGATTGATCATGTCAGTCCCACGCGTCACCGTGATCATTGCCACTTACAACTGGAGCACGGTCCTGCCGTACGCCATTCGGAGCGTGCTGGTTGCATAATTTACGCCGGCCGAAACCCTGCCTGCGTCAGCGCGACTCGGCTTTCATCCGAAGTCAGCGCCCGCAGGAAAGCTTGTACCGCCAAGCGAGTTTCCCGGGCCTTCACCAACGCAAAGTCGTAATGCTCTTCCGCATAGGGAATAAACCCCAGCCCGGCTGCATCTGCGACCGGCGCGATGGTCATGCCCCAATCCGCGCGGCGTTGCGCGACCGCAGCGGCCACCGCATTATGCGAGCGCGGCTGGTTCCAGTAACCGTCGGGCCGGGCGTCCGCGAGCAGGCGATCGATCAGGATGCGCGTGCCAGCGCCCTGATTGCGGTTGACCATGATGCAGGCAGCGTCGGCCAGCGCGGCGCGCACGGCCTGCTGCGCGTTCAATCCCTCGAACCGCCGATCGCCTTTACGAAACACGATGCCTTGCATCCGCCGCCAGCCCGGGACCAATTCAAGGTCTTCGCCGAGAAAGGGCGCGTTGTACGTCTCGGTCCCAGGGTCGAACAGATGGATCGGCGCGAAATCGCATTCGCCGCGCTTGGCCGCCGCCAGCCCACCAAGACTGCCTACCGCGATCGTGCGCACCGACAGCCCCGCGCGCGACAACGGCCCCGTCGCCACATCAAGACCGGTACAGTGGCTGCCGATAATGACGAGATCCGGCACCCTGACGTGCGGCGTGAACAGCGTCACCTCCGCCTCGGTCCCGGCCGCCATCTGATCGGCCAATGCATCGATCCGCAAGAAGCCGTCGGCCTGCGCAAACGAGGTGATGGCGCCGGAGCTCTTGCCGGACGGGTAGGCGATCAAGCCATCGACGCCTTCGACCAGCGACACCATGACGAATTCGCTGCGGCCCAATTCGGAAACAATCCGTAGCGGGACCTTGGCCCTGACTTTCGCGTCCGCGCGCGGAGGCAGGCCCGCCATCCGCCGCAGCACCGGCACGATCATGTCATGGAATGTGAACATCGCCGAGGTCGGGAAACCCGGCAGGATCACCACCGGCTTCCCATCGCACACCGCCAGACAGAGCGGCTTGCCCGGTTTGAGGGCAACGCCGTGCGCGATAATCCCCGGCTTTCCTAGCCGCGCGATAATCCGGTGAGAAACGTCGCCTGCACCCTTCGAGGTGCCGCCGGACAGCACCAGCATATCGCAGGTCTGAAGCGCGCGTCGCATTTCGCTTTCAAGCTTCTCTTCGTCGTCCGGGACGGCGCCGAGAAAAATCGCCTCGCCGCCGTTCTCGCTCACCGCGGCCGTCACGATCGCGCCATTGCTGTCATAGATCTGCGCCGGAGCCAGCGGTCGGCCCGGCTGCACCAGTTCATCGCCGGTGGAGATGATTGCAACGCGCGGCCTGCGCACGACGCAGACCTCGGCGATTCCGCAAGCCGCGCACATCCCGATTTCGCGCGAACCGATCAAGGTGCCGGCGCGCAACAATGCCTCTCCGCGCGCGATATCCGAACCCGCATATGAGACGAATTGGCCCGGCGAAGCGGAGCGGCGGATTTCGATCGTGAGGTCGCCCAACGGTTGGGTGTGCTCGACCATCACGACCGCGTCGGCCCCGCGCGGCAGTGGGCCGCCCGTGGCAATCGAAGTCGCCGTTCCCGACAGCACTGGACGAGACGGCGCGGTGCCGCAGGCAATCACTTCGCCGTTCAGCCTGGCGCGTACCGGCGCGGCTTCGCTGGCCGAAGCGATATCCGACGCCCGGACGGCGAAGCCATCGACATTGGAACGATCAAAGGGCGGAACGTCGATTGGCGCCACAACGTCTTCTGCCAGGGCGCAACCGAGCGCCTCCGAAAGCTTCCGCCGCTCGTTCGGAATGGCCCGCGGAAACAGGGCGGCGTGGAAACGTTCAATGGCGTCCTCGCGCGACAGTACGGTCAGGAACTGGTCCTGGTCCTCAGCGCCGCGACTCCTGATCAAAGAGTTGTTCGTCATACCCGACCAATATCACTGTCGCAGCAGATAGGCACCAACCGGGGTGGCCACGGCAAACCCCTCGGAGGCGCCGGGCACCGCAAGCCATGCGTCGGCCCGGACGATGGCATCGAACGACATCTCGCCGATCGACGTCGGCATCCATCCAGCTTCGATCCTTTGAAGCAGCACCAGTTCAGTGATGCCGACGCTCGACGATATCTTGCGCAACAGCGGCAGCGTCAAAGGAGGGCGCGGCGACCGTCCAGACAGTCGGTCCAGCGCAACCAGCGCCAGCGTCCACCACGCCGCGAGAGCCTGATCCGGCGCGCCAGGCAACGCGACCACCGGCACCCCTACGATCCTTCCGATTGCAGCGCTGCGGCCCGGCTGCAGCGCGATCCCGTGTGCGATGACCTCGCCGCGGGTCGCAATCGCCGCCACGGTTGCATCGGTTCGTCCCTCGCCGCTGCCTCCTACGGTGATCAGCAAATCGCATGCGCTTACATCGAGCGTGCTGGCAATGGACGCCGCGTCCCGGCCGGGAGCCTCCGCGGCAAGAACATCCGCTCCCGCCGCGGAGGCGCATTCCATGATCAATTGCGCGGTCAGCGCCTCGCCAGAATTCGAGGGGATGTTGACGAGGCGCAACCGGGGACGGCGCACGTTCAGACCGCGCAGACCGGCTGCCCGCGCCAGCAACATATCCGCTGGTTGAATCTGCCTGCCGCAAATGACGGCGGCGCTTGCACCCGTGATTTCACCCCCGGCGCGGCGAATGCCTTGCCCGGGTATCGCCTCGGCCAACGCCTGAACCAGCGGGCCGGCTGGATCCACAGCATCCGCCTCGAGCACGCAGTCGCAACCCTCCGGCAGCGCCTCGCCGGCCTCTACCCAGACCGGGATCGTTGCGAGTGGCAACGGCGAATAGGATGAGGCCCCGACGAGATCGCGCGAACGTAACGCCCAGCCATCGGTGACGGCGATATCGCGCGACGGATGCGGCTTGAGCGCCGGCATATCCGCGCCGACGCAGCCCAGAGCCTCGCCAAGCGGAACTGCGACAGGCGCCACCGGCTCAAGGCGATGAAGCAGCGCCTCGAGTGATGCGTCAAGCGAAGTGAGCGAAGCCGGCAGGCGCTGGGTCATGGGCGATGATGGACCATGGCGCCGTCATCTTGGCAAGCTTGGCTCAGGGGCACGCTTCGCATTCGGAAAGAAGAGTTGTTCGCCTTCGACCTTGTAGTCCGCGATTGCGGCCTGCCCTTCCGCCGAAATCAGCCAATCGACGAAGGTCCGGCCGAGTTCCGCGTTGACGGTGGGATGCTTCTCGGGATTGACCAGCATGACGCCATACTGATTGAACAAGCGCTTGTCGCCTTCAACGACGATTTGCAGGTCGTTTCGGTTCTTGAACGAGAGCCAGCTCGCGCGGTCCGACAGCACATAGGCGTTCATTGCAGCAGCCGTATTCAGCGCAGCGCCCATGCCCTGCCCGATGGCGCGATACCAAGGACCTTTAGCGACCGCAATGTCGATGCCGGCCTGCTGCCATAGCGAGAGTTCGGCGGCATGAGTGCCCGATCGATCACCGCGGGAGATAAACGGCAAGGCGTTTGCCTTGATGGTTTTCAGCGCGGTTTCGATGTCCTTGCCCTTGACGCCTGCCGGATCGCTCCTGGGGCCGATCAGCACGAAGTCATTGTACATCACGTCGAACCGCCGCACCCCGAAGCCTTCGGCAAGGAATTTTTCTTCCTGCGCTTTGGCGTGAACGAAGACCACGTCGGCATCACCTCGCCGCGCGGTGTCGAGCGCCTGGCCGGTCCCCTGCGCGATCACCTTGACCTCGATGCCGGTCCTGGCCTTGAAGATCGGAAGAAGGTGCGCGAACAGCCCGGAATCCTGGGTCGAGGTGGTGGAGGCCACAATGATCGAACGGTCCCCCGCGGCGGCGGATGCAGCACCGACAATGATGCCGATCAAGACGGCGAAAGCGTAGGATGAAACGCGACAGCCCATGACATCTTCCTCAAAGCACGAGGTCGCCGCGCAAGAAGGCCGCGGCCTCTTGTGTCGCAGGATGGTCGAGGAAAATCTCGGCTGTCGCCTGCTCGCATACCGCGCCCCTTAGCAGAAAGATCACGTCACCCGCGAGACGGCGAACTTGCCCCAGATCGTGCGAAGCCATCACGATCTTGATGCCGGATTGAGCCGCGCTCAGCACGATCTCTTCGACTCCCCTTGTCGCGGCAGGATCGAGATTCGCGGTGGGCTCATCGAGCAAAAGAATTTCCGGATCGCGGGCGAGAGCGCGGGCGAGCGCGAGGCGTTGCTGCTCGCCGCCCGAAAGCGATCGCGCCGGCCGCTGCGCCAACTCGGAAAGCCCCACCCGCTCCAGCAATTCGGCCACCCGGCCCGCTCGCTCGGCGCGCGGCACCCCGGTCTGGGCTAACGCGTACGCGACGTTCGCGGCGGTGTTCCGCCGCAACATCACCGGGCGTTGAAACAGGATTGCACGGCGCGTCATCGAACCATCGGTTCGGCCACCCCAACTGATGCGTCCTGAGGACGGCGCATCCAGGCCCATGCAGATCCGCAGCAGGCTGGTTTTTCCCGCCCCGTTCGGTCCGACGATCAGCGTCGGTGCGCCAGGCGTAATTGTCAGGTTCAGACGGTCGAGGATGCTGGTTGAGTTCGCCTGCAGCGAGACGCCGTCCAGAACCAGAGGAAGATCGCTCGCGGGCGCTCGCATGTTCATCCCACCTGCCGTTGCGACCAGAGGCGCGTACCCCAGGCGGCGGCGTTGATCGCCAGAACGATAGCAAGCAGGACGAGCCCCAGCCCCATTGCCAGCGGCAGATTGCCTTTCGACGTTTCGAGCGCCACGGCCGTGGTCATGGTGCGGGTAAATCCTTCGATATTGCCGCCGACGATCATGACGGCTCCTACTTCGGCGGAAGCGCGCCCGAAACCCGCCAGCAACGCGGTGACCAGGCTGTGGCGGGCGTCCCACAGCAATGTCATCATGCGGCCGGCCGGGCTGACATCCATCGCAGTGAGTTCGTCGCGATACTCAACCCAGAGATCCTCGATGGTCTGGCGGGTCGGTGCTGCGATGATCGGCACGATCAGAATGGTTTGCGCGACGATCATGGCGGTCGGCGTAAACAGGATGCCGAACGCCCCGAGAGGCCCCGATCGCGACAGCAGGAGATAGACGGCAAGTCCAGCAACCACCGGCGGCAGCCCCATCAACGCATTGAGCAGCACCACCAGGACCGAACGCGCGGGAAATCTCGCGAGTCCGAGCAAGGCGCCGAGCGGCATACCGATCAGGGCGGCCAACACGACCGCACACAGGCTGACGGTCAACGACAGCTTGACGATCTCAAACAGCGCGGGATCGCCATTCATGATCAGCTGCCAGGCGCTAAGTTGGTCCGACATCACTTCCTCCGACCGCCTTCTTCGGCAAGAATTGCGTTCGTTGTCAATTGATTGAAGACGCGTGGAAGAGGCTGGGACGCAGCCCTCGCGTAGTCAGGGCAAGCAGAGCGCCAGCCCGGGGAACAGGAACTTGACCTTCCGGCGGCCTCGGCTGGAGGGTCCCCGCGCGCCTGCTTGATCGGCCAGCGGCATTGGGCGAGACTGCAAATAATTGTAAAAACGAGAACCGGTGGGCCAAGCCGCTTCTACCAATACGGGCCAACGCGCCTGGATAACGGGAGGACGTACGTGACTTCAGCCAAAATACTATCCTTGCTCGCGGCATTCGCGATCGTGACCTCCTCGACGCCTGCGGCACTGGCGCAGGTATCGGACGATGTCGTCAAAATCGGCGTCCTCACCGACATGAACGGCCCGGCCTCCACCCCGACCGGCCAGGGCTCGGTGACCGCCGCCCAAATGGCGGTCGACGATTTCGGCGGCAAGGTGCTGGGCAAGCCGATCAGCGTCATCGTCGGCGATCATCAACTCAAGCCGGATATCGGGGCCGGAATCGCACGCCGCTGGTACGACACCGAACAGGTCGATTTGATCGTGGACGTGCCGGTCTCAGCCGTGGGGCTTGCGGTACAGAACATCGCCAACGACAAGAAGAGAATGTTCATCACCCATTCCACCGGAGCTGCGGATTTCCACGGCAAGTTCTGCTCGCCCTATGCCATCCAGTGGGTGTTCGATACCCACGCACTCGCAGTCGGCACCGCGCGGGAAGTGGTCAAGCGCGGCGGCGACACATGGTTCTTCATCACCGACGATTATGCGTTCGGGCATTCGCTTGAGCGGGATGCCTCGGCGGTGATCACCAACAACGGCGGCAAGGTGCTTGGCTCGGTACGGCCGCCGTTCGCCACGCCCGATCTGTCCTCCTTCATCCTGCAAGCACAGGCATCCAAGGCGAAGATCATCGGCATCGCCGCGGGACCGCCGAACAACAACACCGAAATCAAGACCGCCGCGGAATTCGGCCTGCTCAAAGGCGGGCAACAGATGGCCGCGCTGCTGTACCTGATCACCGACGTTCATTCGCTCGGGCTGCCTGCGGCCCAGGGCCTGTTGCTGACGACCTCGTTCTACTGGGATATGGACGACAAGACCCGCGAATGGTCCAAGCGTTACTTGGCCAAGATGAACCGGATGCCGACGATGTGGCAGGCCGGAGTCTACTCGTCGGTGATGCATTATCTCGAGGCCATCAAGGCAAGCGGAACCGATGAGCCGCTCAAGGTCGCGGCCAAGATGCGGGAGCAGCCGATCGAGGATTTCTTCGCCCGTAATGGGCGGCTGCGCGAGGACAACCTGATGGTTCACGACCTCATGCTGGTCCAGGTCAAGAGCCCGGATGAATCGAAATATCCTTGGGACTACTACAAGATCCTCACCAGCATTTCAGGTGAGGATGCGTTCGGACCTCCCGATCCGGCTTGTCCGCTGGTGAAGAAATAAGTCCTGGAAAACTGCGTGGCCCGGCCGACCCCGGGACCACGCGAAAGCTTCACTTCACGATTCCGATCTCGCGCAAATAACGCAGCACGCCCGGATGGATCAGCTCGGGCTTTGGCGCCGCCGCGAGCGTATTGGCGGCAGTCGTTTCGCAGGCTTGCGGGAGCCTGGCGCAGAGCGTTGCTTCAACGCCATGCAACGATCGCGCGAGCTGATAGGCGAGATCATCGGGCAGGTTCTCGCGGGACAGGATAAAACTCCAGGAGCCCACCGAATTGATCGGCGCATTCTGGTTAGGGTAGCTTCCGGGCGGCACCGTCAGCGGCTTGAGAAACGGATGCTTCGCCCTGATCCGCCCGATATCGTCCGCACCGGGCGCGATAAAGCGACCGCCAACGGGGCTCCCGGCCACCGCGGCAAATCCCGGCCAACCGGTGCCTGCGCCCCACAGCGCAGCAACGCGGCCATCGAGCACCATTTCCGGGCCATCGCCGGCGCGGTCGAGATAGACGGACTGAAAGTCCTCGTCCTGTTTGAGCCCGAGCCCATCCAGCATGTAGCGCGACAGAATCGGCAGGCCAGAGCCGCGCGCCCCGAACGCAACCGGCTTGCCGACGAGATCGCGAATGCTGTTGTACGGGCTGTCGGCGCGGACCACGAACATGCCCGGGCTCGAATACATCGCGGTGAGGATCTTCAAGCGCGTAGCCGGCCGCCCGATGCCCATGAAGGCTTCATAGGAAGGTTCGCCAGCCACAAGCGCGATATCCAGCTCGCCTTTTTCCAGCAACGGAATGTTTTCGCTGCTGCCCTTGGTATTGCGCGGCTCGATCGAAAGCGCCGGGTCGGCCTGGTTGATGGCTTGAGCAAACGCATTTCCGTACAGTGGGAAGCCCCCACCCGGCGTTGCGGTCCCCAGCGTGATCGTGGTCTTCTGAATGACCTTGCCTCCATCCTGTGCCTCGGCGGTACCCGCCAGCAGCACAACCCCGACGCAAACGGCTGAAGCGATATTCATCGACTGACCTCCAGCGCCCCGGCTCGTTGAGCTATTCTGTGCAAGAGCAATGTAGGCAAGCCAGTCATTCTATGGAAGCATGGATGCGGGCCATGTGAAAAGCTCTGCCGGACGAATCCATCGTTGACGGCAATGTCGTGTATTGGCGAGGTGACCATGATCGCAGTTTCGCGTGCAGCTATATCAAGCCTGATTGTTCTGGCGGGCCTTTGGACCGGAATGACGCGGTCAGTCGCCGCCGACTATCCTGCCCGTCCGGTGCACTGGCTTATCGGCTTCGCCGCCGGCGGCCCGGTCGACGTCGTCGCGCGCATCATGAGCCAGTGGCTCTCGGAGCACTTCGGCCAGCAATTCATCGTCGAGAACCGCACCGGGTCCGGCGGCAATATTGCCGCGGCGGCGGCGATCAGTGCTCCGCCCGACGGGTACACGCTGCTGTTCGTCGCACCCAACAATGCGATCTCGACCTCACTATACAAGAAACTGCCATACGACTTCATTCGCGACACCACTCCCGTCGCGAGCATCATGCAACTGACCAACATGCTGGTCGTCGCCAACGCCATGCCGGTCAAGACGGTCCAGGAGTTCATCGACTACTGCAAGGCCAATCCCGGCAAGGTGTCCTATGCGTCGTCGGGCAACGGCACCTCGGTGCACATGTCGGCGGAGTTGTTCAAGGCCTTGGCCAAGATCGACATGGTGCATGTGCCATATCGCGGATCGGCGCTGGCGTTTCCCGACATCATCTCCAACAAGGTGCAACTGATCTTCGACAATTTGCCGTCGGCGCTCGAACAGGTGCGCGGCGGCACCGTGCGCGCGCTGGGCGTTACCTCGCCGCAGCGTTGGCCCGGGGTGCCCGATATTCCCGCGATCGCCGAGACCGTGCCCGGGTTCGAGTCGGTCGGATTCTACGGCATCTCCGCGCCGAAAGGCACGCCAAAGGAAATCGTGGACACCCTCAACAAGGCTGTAGGCGAAGCGCTAAAGGACCCCAAGCTGGTCGCGCGGCTGGCCGAGATCGGCGGCATCCCGAAGCCGATGACGCCGGCCGAATTCGGCAAACTGGTCGCCGACGAGACGGAGAAATGGCGCAAGGTGGTCGAATTCGCACGGGTTTCCGTGGATTGACGCGCGGCGACAGGGCCCTGCAGTAAAGGCGCATCAACCCTGTCGCAGCTCTGCGCACGAAATGGGTGTTATCGCCAACCCAGCATTGCGGGATGACAAACAGCATTGTAAGGGGTCCCTAGCACCGCTGTCTGTCCGCGCGACCGGACAGCTCGCGGCGGGGCCTGTAGCTCAATGGTTAGAGCCGGCCGCTCATAACGGTCTGGTTGCAGGTTCGAGTCCTGCCGGGCCCACCAGTAAGGTCAGCAACTTAGCGAAACACCGGTTTTTACGGCGGACCATTCGCGGACCGGTTGCTGCCGCATGGTCCTTAGCCGCAATCTTATCCATGAACTAATCAGTTCACGCCGAGCGCCTTAAACGCCGCGGTCTTGGGGCCAAAGAAAATGGGATCAACTCTATGCCTCCTGGACGATGGCCTCCGCGCTTTCATCCGGTAGCTCCAGAAGCCGCTCCGCAAGCGCAAGAATATCTGAGTCGGAGACATATTCCCGATCGCCGCGCGGAGTTGGCGCGGGGCCGCTAGGCGGACAACGGCGTCGTCGTTGCTGACGGCTTCGATCTGTCCCATCTTGTCCACCAGCGCACAGTACGGATGACTTGTCGCATCGTCCGCAGTGGCGCCAGCATCGGACCGCACTCCTGGCGCGACAGAGCCGATTGTTGGAGATCGAGCCTTAGTATGGCACCGTCGTTCTGTTCATGCTGAATAACGGGAAATCTCGGCTAACCGTTGATAAGCCGATCGAACTCATCGCTTCACGAGAACGGCCTCGCAGCACAGCAGTATCAAGGAGAATCGCATGACGGCAGAACAGGATATTGTACCTGATGGCTATGTGCTGCATTTCCGCACGAGCCCGGTAACTGATCCATGGCAGCCTTTGTTTTCTCGAACAGGGGACGGGACCGTCAATTTGGCCTTACGAGTGCGACAGGCGCATTGTAACGGTAAGGGATTCCTTCATGGTGGTGTTATCAACGCTTTGGCGGACAACGCCATGGGACTTTCGGTCATTGAAACCCTGCGTAAACGAGGAATTGAACGAGGTCGCGGAGGCTATACTGTGAGCTTATCTCTCGATTTTATTGTGTCCGCGCAAGTGTCGCAGTGGGTGGAATTTGTCCCTCGCGTGCTGAAAGTGGGAAGAGGTATTGGATTCGCAGATTGCTTAGTCCTCGCCGATTCGCAAACGATAGCGCGGGGAAACGCGACATACCGGTTCTACGAGGAAGCCAAGACAGCTACGACCTCTGAGCCGTCAAACGCAGAGGCGGTTAGCGGATGCTGAATTTTTTCCGAAAGTAAGCTTAGAGTTCGAAATACCAAATGATGCTTCGACGCATTCAGGCGGCTGGGCTATGGAGAGCACAAGCGTAGGCCGTGCGAAGTGTCTTAACGCGACTGCGCGGTCGCCAGCTGCAGTCGACGACTGCTACACAAAACTGGGCCTGACGTTTTGCGCGTTGGCGGCGGTCCAAATCTTATCTTAGCAGCGTCAGTATGCCGATGCTCTCTTGAGCGGCTCTACCAGCGCCTGCGCCGAGAACGGCTTGGTGAGATAAGCAAGACAACCGGATTGAAGTGCAGCCTCACGAATGCGCGGGTTGTCTTTTCCGGTCATGTAGATGACCGGCACAGAAACGTTCGCTGTCGTGAGACGATACCTCACCTCGATGCCTGAAGAATCGCCCAAGTTGATATCGAGAAGCACGCACACAACGTTCTCGAAGTCGCTATGCGTGGCGAAAGCTTCGGCAGACGGAAACAGCAGGGCTGCGTAGGCGAACTGCCGCAGCAGTCGCGCTACACTTCGCAGCATCGCGGGATCGTCATCAACGACGAGGACAATATCTCGATGTGACAAACGGCTGGTACTTGGCATCGCACCAGACGCGACGTTACCTGCGGACCGAAGCCATTGATCCAAGTCAAACGGAATCCATGAAAACGACTGGCTTTGGCGGCTACCGGACGCTGTACTGATTAGCCAAGTTGGGATCTGCTGACTCTATCCCGGCCACCGCAATTGAGCTGAACGAGCACGGCGCGTCGATGGACCCCTATGGCGCCTCGGGGCCGCTGTTGGATAAAGGAAGCTTTATTCGAAACGACGCACCGCCGTGATCCCGGTTTTGGACCCAAAGGTGCCCGTTGTGCGCTTCCACGATGGTTCTCGCGATGGACAGCCCCATGCCCATGCCCTCAGCCTTCGTCGTGAAAAACGGTTGGAAGACCTCTTTCAACCGATCATCGGGGATGCCCGGTCCGCGATCCGACACGGATAGCTCGGCGAAGTCTTCGACGCGAGAAGTCCGGATGCTGATAGTGCGATTTCCGCCAGGCGTGTCCTTCATCGCGTCCAACGCGTTCACCACAACGTTGAGGATGACCTGTTGAAGCTGGATGCGGTCCCCGAGGATCGGTAGCGCATTCGGAGTGATCCTGCTGACTAGCTCGGCCTTGCGTCCAATGGCTAGCGAGGAAAGAAATTGAACGGTCTCACGAACGAGATCATTGAGGTCGAGACTTTTCAGTTCGAAAGGCGCTTTTTTCAATAGGCTGCGCATCCTCCGAATGACTTCGGCCGCGCGTCGGTCATCGTTCAAAATGTCGTTCACGATCTCCTTGAGTTCAACAATATCGGGGAGTGCAGCGATCGTCGGGTTCTGCGATTTCAAGATCTCGGCTGCTGTTTCGGCGTTGTTCAGAATTGCAGCGAGCGGCTGGTTAATTTCATGCGAGATTGAGGCCGTCAGTTCGCCCGCCGTCGAGAAGCGGTTAACATGGGCAAGTTCGGTCATGCGCTGCCTCGCCTGCACTTCCGCAAGTTGACGCCGCCGATGCTCCCGAAACAGGGCCAGGATAAGCCAAGCCTGCACAAGGATGACCCCGAGGGTCAGCGCGATTTCCCACCAATAACGCTGCAAGACTGTTGGCTCTCGGAAGTAAACCGTGCTGCCCGCTGGCAGATTACTGTCCGTGATCCCAAAACGCTGCATTTGCCGCCAGTCGAATCTTGGTAGTTCGAATCGGGTGGGCGCGACCTTGATGTCACCAGCCTTTTCACCGTTCAAAATTCGGACGGCTGCCGCTCCGGCGATTGCCATGCCATTCTGTATCGAATGCATAGAACCGTCGACAATCGAGCCATCGAAAAATCCATCAAGATAAGAGAAAATGGGGGCGTTCGCAGCGGACGAAAGTCGGCGCAACGCGGTAGCACCCTCATGCGTGACACCTGCGGCATCGACGCTCATCAGGTGCCAGAAAATGACGCTGTGAGGCGGAAGCTTTGCTGCATCTTTCAGAATGTCTTCGAATGACAGCCGGTTATACCATCGCAGTTCGACACGTCCGTTCAGCGGGGCGAGTTCTCGCTCGAACACCCCCTGCCAAAACACCTCGTTGGGAGAAGCCCCATTTACAACCGCAACCACTTTTGTGTCGGGCAACACTTGCAGGATAGTCTCGATGGCAGCGGGGAAGTCATGCGCGGCCGCCGCTACAGTGTCGTTCTCGGTTAGCTTGTCGTATTGAACTCTGCGAGCCTCGACCGCCGTAAAGAGCATGGGTACATTGGGAAAAAGGGAATCCCGATAACGCTGCACGAACTCGGCTGCCGGTGCGCCAAGGGCCACGATAAGGTCGGGTGGTCTTTCCGCGTAAAGCGCTTGAAGATAATCGACAAACGGTCCGAGCGCTTTGTCGTCGTCCACGCGAGCAGTCAAAAGCATGTGTTCCAAAAAATCTATTGGCGTTTTCGATTGCCTAATCAATTCAGCCCGAAGCTTCTCCGCAAAATCGGTCCATGGGGCGAAGCGAAGACCAAATGAACTCAGCATCAGAACGCGCTTGGGCGCCGGATCAGCCGCCTGACTTGGACCCAGCGCCAGCAGCAACATCCCGAAGACGAGCAAAACGGCGAAGGCCCGCGCCCGAACAAAGGAAAATCTTGGTGGCTGAAAACGCATTTATCTCCTACCCACCGCCCAGACCGGGTAAGATCATCGTAAAGGCTTGACAAGATGATTGACAAGCAAAAGAGCCGGGCAGTTGCACCAGCCATGTTTCTGCTGGGATCAAGCCATCGAATTTCCGGTCCTGTAAAGCGGGGCGCTGGATGAACTTGGCATACCAGCAACTTGGTATGGATAAACCACGGCCTGGCCGCAAATGTGGCTCGCTCTTCCGATCTTTCGTTGGCTAGCAGTTTTTCCAGGAGGCATCAGGTGAGAAAGATTTTATCGGCGATGATCTTAGCTAGTTCCGTGTCACTCGCCCATGCGGGGCCGAAGGAAAATGCGTACGAGGTCCTTGGCAAATGGAGCAAAGCATTTGGGGACGGAGACGTAGATGGGATCGCCAAACTTTATGCACCGGATGCGTTGATGATCGGAACAGTGGGGAAGGTCGTGCTGACCAAACCAGAGCAGATTCGAGAATACTTCGACGTTGCCCTGAATAGATACAAGCCTCGTACTGCTAAACTCGACAGTTCGGAGGCCATTGTGGTCGACGATGCGATGGTTGTTATCGCCGGGTTTGACACAATCACGGGCGTGAAGGATGGGCAGCCTACGACGAATATGGGCCGGGTAACTTTTGTGATTGCCAGGCGCGGCTCAGATTGGTTGATTGTGCACCTTCACCGTTCATCGCTACCAACGCCATAGGCACAAGTGACGCGGCTCTCAGCGGCCGCTAAATGGTAGCTTGGCCGAAATGCGATGCTCGCTCCAATTGACCGATGAGCGATCTCGCCCGAGACCGGCTTCACAAAATAAGCCAGACATCCGGACTCGAGTGCCGCCTTGTGAACAACAGGGTTATCGTTCGCGGTCATGTAGATCACCGGCACCGCATGGCCCTTCTCTTTTAGGCGGTGTCGCAATTGGATCCCTGACCTGCCGCTGTCGAGATTTATGTCGAGGAGGACGCAAAGGACCTCCTTGAAGCAGGTATGCTTTTCGAAGGCCTCGGCGCTCCCAAAGAGCACGGTGTCGTACCCGTGCTGCTGCAGCAGCCGCTCCATCGCACGGAGCACCCCCGGACTGTCATCGACGACGAAAACACGTTTCCGGTTTGACAACAAAGCCGACCTGACGTTGTCCTGTTTCAGGGGTAATAAACGCACTCGTGGCGTGTCTGTTCAGTCTCAGCAGGGCCCTGTGAACCTTGAAGGCCCCAAAGTTCCGGGGACGGATACATGCCGCGCGGGCTTCGGCTCAGTTCAGACTGCAGGTTGCGCAGCAACGGCGCCACCACCGGATGAACGGCAGCCCGAGCGAGCCTTACTTCAACGGTTCCGGCAGAATGTCCTTTGCCGGAACGGTCAGAAGGCCCTGACCGCTCTCGTCCGTGATCACGACGGCCCGCAGCGGATTTTTGGCGTCAGCCTTGATTTCGTCCGCGATGATTTCGCGGGCAGAAATTAATGCGGCTTTCCAAGCCGCTTCAAGGCTCGGCAACTCAATGCCCTCATCGTCTTTGGCTAGCTCATCACCGCTTTGGAAGTTGATGTAATACCTCGGCATCGCGCTCTCCTCTCGACGCACAAGGCCGTCGATCAGCGTTTCTATCTTTCGGTCGCCCTGCCAGAGTTCAACGTCATGACCATCAACAAGCTGTGTGGCATGTTCTTTAGCCGATTCCTCGCTAGAGCAGACGAGTTCAAGAGCCCGAACGATGTGGTCATCTTCCCGGAAGATGAAGGCGTGATACTCTAGCATGTTGGTAACGGCTGACGTTGGGCTCGTGGTTTCAAGCCGCGGCTATCTGAGTTTTGATTCTTTTCCGCTTCCTCAAGAGTTTGTTGATGGCGTTCAGAGCCCCAAGAGTAGCAACCTGACGATTACGCGCGTTCCCCATCAAAGCCTTGCCATCTTTTCCATTCAACAAGCGGAACGAGCGCGAATGTTCACCGTTCCGAAGCCGTGCCGAGTGTTGGCATGTTCCTCCCCTGACTACGGCCTCAGCCCTCCCCGGCTGAGGCCGCTTTTGCGCGGATTCCAGGGGAGGTCGGCGCACGAACCTCCCACGACAAGGCGGGCGCGGGGCCGCTTCTCTTATGATCGTGTGATCCGCGTTGCCATCAACCTCGAAGGTGCGGTTGCACGCGCGATAGCCGTGATCGCGCTAGGCTTGCGGACGGCGCAAGTATTGCAGTCCGGCGGGGCGGGACGTGCGAACCTTAAAAGCGGCGATACGCATTTTCAATTCACCCGGTCGCGTGCAGATGCTTGCGTTTAGGACAGGACGACGTAGGCGGCGGTTCCGATCAGCAACGCAGCCATCGTCAGATTGAAAATTCGAAGTGTGGTGGGGTTGGAGAGCAGCTTACGGATTCCGACGCCGAAGCCCGCCCACAGCGATGACGATGCGATATTCACGGCCGAACAGACGGAAAAGATTGCCGCGCCGGATGCCAATATGGGCGTGCCCTCCGGCATGAAGATCGTGGCTGTCGTCGTAGCCTTCACCCATGCCTTGGGATTGATGAATTGAAACGTCGCGGCGTCGAACAAGCTTAGTGGCTGCGGGGGAGCGGAAAGGCCGCTCGCAAGTTTGGCGCCAATGAGCTTGAGCGCAAGATAGATGAGGTAGGCCGCCCCGGCCCATTTCAGGAGATGCTGGGCCGTTGGAAATTCATGGAAAATGAAACCTAGTCCGAGGCAAAGCAGAAATGTCTGGATGGCGCAGCCGATCGCAATGCCAAGGATGTGCGGCATCGTTCTGCCAAAGCCGAAATTGACGCCGGACAGTGTCAGCATCACATTGTTCGGGCCCGGCGTCACCGACATGGTCCAGTAATAAAAGCCAAGAGCGATGTAAGGGATACCAAATATTGTCATTGTCATTTAGGCGGTCTGCTTTCAGTTAAGGTGACCGCAGAATTCTTGCGTGCGAAAACAAGGGCTGGAATGTCTGCGTCGGCGAGGTGGGAACGACGGAAATTATGCGGCACAATGCGCCTTCCTGCGATCAGACCGCTCAGTTCATTGGCCGGCGACATGAGACGCCTCCCAGTCAAGCGCCCGCGCGGATGAAATAGGTGGATCGTCTGTTGGAAACCAAGGCGTAGAAACTCGTCGAGTTCACGCCGTCAGCACCGCAACTCGTGCAACCAGCAAGCAATGCCCGCGTGCAAGTTGAGTGACGTTTACTCACCAAGCGGCACCAAAGTACATTGACTTAATGGCCGTTAAGTTGTGAGTAAAATTCACATGGAAAAACGGAAAAAGCTCCCCCTGGCTGCGCTTCGCGCGTTTGAAGCGACCGCCCGGCATGGCCGTTTCATAATGGCGGCCGAAGAACTCGGCGTCACGCATGGGGCAATCAGCAAGCAAGTGTCTCAGCTGGAAGCCCAGATCGGCGTGCCGCTTTTCGAAGGCGTAAGAAATCGTCCCCACCTGACCGATGAAGGTCGCATCTTCAGCTTCGCGCTCACCGCAGCCTTCGATCAGATTGACGATGCCGTTCGCATCGTTTCGAAGCGGGATGGGGGCGTTCTGGATATCGCCTGCCTCAGCACGCTTGCGATGCGTTGGCTGATACCGCGGCTTCAGAAATTTGCCGACAAGCACCCGCAGTATGACGTTCGCCTGTCGACGGACGACCGTCGAACGCGAAGTATGGTGGACCTCGAGATTCTTGTTCTCCCGCCAGATGTTGAGACGCCGGACGGTTGCTCGCTTCTATTCAAAGAGCAACTCGGATTGGTTTTTGCGAGCGCTCTAAGCAATGAGGCGCTTGGAAACCGTCAGGTGGCTGCCGCGCTGCCGCGTTTGGAGACGCGAACGCGGTCCCATGTGTGGACGGAATGGACGAGGCTCGTTGGCAAGAGCCGCGGGAACTGGAACCAGGCAACCAAGGTTTTCGATCACTACCACTTGACCATCGAAGCCACCCTAAGCGGCTTGGGGGCTGCTATCGTTCCGCGGCATCTGGTCGCCGACGAGATCGAAAGACATCGCCTCGTCGCACCCTGGGGGTTTTTCATCAGCGAGTATCGATATGTCGTGCGCGCGGATCGCCCAGGAAGAGGCAAGGTCACCGCATTTATCGATTGGCTAAAGGACGAGACGGCCAGTCTGCGAACGTCGGATCTTCGCGACCGAGTTTGATCTGGACGTTGCGCAACCAACGCAAAGATGATGGGCTCGACGATGATCACGCGGGAAAGTTGATTTCTGCGGCGTCAATTTTGGCAATATTCATCTCTGCGATCTCGTCGAGAACAGCGCCAGTTAACTCTGGAACCGCCTCGTTCAAACATTTTAGCCTGCCACGGTATTGTAATGCATATTTCTCGCGTGCGGTTCTTGTTAGCTCTCGTCCTGATCGCCGCGTATTTGTTTGGAGCGTATAGCGGTCGCCATGAGATGTTTCCTTTCTCGGTCTATCGCGCGATGAAAACACGCGCGGCCTCGGCGCCTCCCGATCTTTACACCATGGATAATTTGGGGCGGCTCACATCCGGCGATCAGAAGAAAGCTGTCACTTGCCCTCAGCAGACCGACCGTACGGGCGTGCTGCTGCTGATAGGCCAGTCAAATGCTGGAAATCACGGTGGCCAGCGGTTCGGCTCGGAACACGGCGAAGCGATTGTCAATTTCTTCGATGGACAATGCTATGTCGCCGCTTCACCCCTATTGGGGTCCGATGGCACCAGCGGAGAATATTGGACGCAACTCGGCAACCTTCTGCTCGACCGCGGAACGTTCGATAAGGTCGTATTGGCTCCCTTAGCCGTAAGCGGCTCGGAGGTTTCCCGCTGGGCACATGGCGGCGATCTCAACACCATCATGATCGAGACTGCGGGCCGGCTGCAGCGCAGCGGTTATCGCGCAACGCACGTCATCTGGGTCCAGGGTGAGATCGACTACGTGAAGGGAACGAACGAGAGGGAGTACCGCGACCGGTTCGTGTCGCTGGTCGGCTCGTTGAGAACCAATGGGGTGGCGGCGCCGGTGTACGTTGGCGTTGCGACCAAGTGTTTGGGAGCAAGCAACGGAGGAACGCGCTTGCACTCCGCCGACAACCCGGTAGCGCGCGCTCAACAGGCGCTGCGCGATCCCGCCGCCAATCTGAGAAGCGGGGTCAATTCAGACGCCTTGCTCGGCGATCTCGATCGGTACGACGATTGCCACTTCGGCGCTTCCGGAGAGCAGAAGGTCGCGCGAGCCTGGGCAGACCTGCTATCAAACGGCCGCTGAGGGGGTGATCGAGAGCCGCGCGGATCGTGCACCACTGGCGCGCACAACAATGGCAATCTCCAAACCGCGAGCTTTGCGGGGCACCGGGTCAGGGCGCGCGTAAACGCCTGATGTCTCTGGCCGGCCAGCGTTTCCGCTTCATGTTGGATATTCTCACCAGCAGCCCTCGAAGGCGCGCGTTCTCTTCGAGCAACCAGAAGAAACTATCCGCATGTTCGTCGAACATGAGTTCGTCATACCGAGCGTTTGATTTATCGAAACTGCCCTGAGGGCTTGCAGGCGGATCTGCGGGTCCCATGCTCAATTCCTCAGGTTGGCGGAGGCCGCCGACCCGGGCAGAGTGAAATGATTCGGAGTCAAATGTACGACCGAATTTAGATGCGCTGGCAACGGCCACACGGCCTGCCGGCAATCGAACATCGCTGCCTGTGGATTAGGGGGACAACCATAATTGCCACGAAACCGGGCGTGTTGAGACACGTTCTCTTGTCATACGGGCACGAGAAATCGAAGGATGACAGTCATGAACTTGCACTCCCAGCCGGCATCTTCAGACGGATACGAGGCCGCCGTGGACGAGGCCATTGCTACCTGCAATGGCGATCTCAGGGGGGCTCTCAAGGCCCTCATCATCGCGAACGAGTTCCTGGAGCGCGACCTGAAACAAGCAGTGGATTCGCCGGGGATATCTCCGTGCGGCCGCATCAGCCTGCCCGACGTTGCCGGGACGACGCTTCAGGCCGATGAAATTGATGATTTCAGCGCGCAGTGCTCTCCCGCGGTGGCCGGCTGATTGCGCCGATCACGCCGGCTTGCGGCCGCGGACCATCAGAACGAACAGGACCGCGAGCCCTGAGGCAACCGTGTACATCATGAAAGCGTTGAGATAGCCGATCATCATCGACTGGCGCGCGATTTCCCTTCCGACCTTGGCAAGTCCGGGTACGGTGTCGAAGCTCCATGCGCCGGTCAGGCCGGGCATCGCAAGCCAACGGCTGAACGGCGTGATCATCTCGGTCATTCGGCTGTAATTGGCCCCGGAGGTGCGCACGATCTCGGCGATCGAGAGCGAGATGAAGAAGCTCGATCCGATGTTGCGCAACAGGTGGAAGATCGCGGAAGCCTCCGCGTAATGCTTTGATTCGAGCGTGCCGAAAGCCACCACCGTGATCGGCACCCACACGATGCCGACGGCGAAACCCTGAACGATGCTGTTGATGACCAGGATCTCCATCGTGACGTTAAGATCGAACGTCAGCATCCACAGGCCGGCCGCGGTCTGCAGGCCAAAACCAAAGGCCATGCTGATCCGCGGGTCGATCCGGCTCATGAAGCCGGCAATCATGAACCCGACCAGCATCCCCACGCCGCGGCATCCGATCACCTCTCCCACCAGTGCATCCGGAAAGCCGGCCTGCTGCTGCAACAGAGGCGGCAGCAAAACCATCGGCGTGAAATTCAACATGCCGTAAATCGTCACCAATGCCAGGCCGATGGCGTAGTTGCGGTCTGACAGCAGCTTCAGATTGACGAACGGCGTGCGAGCGCCGAGGCTGTGCACAAGGAACACGTAGAACGCGATCGCGGCGATCAGGGTTTCGATAATGATCTCGGTCGACTCGAACCAGTCGAGCCGGACGCCGCGCGCCAGCACCAACTGCACCGCGGCCAGCGCGGTGGCAAGCGCGATGAAGCCGGTCCAATCGAAACGAACTCTCGTCATCCGGTTATCGGACGGCAAGGTCCAGGCCATGCCAATCGTGGCGCAGATGCCGATCGGCACCAGCATGTAAAACGACCAGCGCCAGCTATAGCTCTCGGCCAGATAGCCGCCGAACACGGGACCGAAAGCCGGCGCGACCGCCACCGCCATGCCGAAGATCGACATCACCATCGTATGCTGACGGCGCGGGAAGGTATTGAACAGGATCGATTGCGAGAGCGGCACCAGCGGCGCGCCGGCGCCGCCCTGAAGGATGCGCCACAACACCAGAATCTCGAGAGATTGCGCCACGCCGCAGAGCGCCGTTGCAACCGTGAAGCAGGCGATCGACCAAACCACCACGCGCTTGGTGCCAAAGCGAGACACCAGCCACCCTGTCATCGGCGTCACCACGGCGGTCGCAAGAATGTTGAAGGTCATTACCCAGGCGATTTCGTCCTGGGTGGCCGACAGCGCGCCCTGCATCTGCGGCAGGATGGTCGATGTCGTGAGCAAGGCAGTGCCATAGAGGGACGAGCCAAGAACGACGGTCGCCAAGGTGAGGTATCGCTGCGCCGGGGATATGACCCCCGCCTCATCCGCCTCGATAGTTGCTGCCGTGCTCAACGCGTGTCCCTTGCGGCATCAATGAGATTGTAACCTAGCTTACCAATGATATAACCTAGCTTACCAATCATCACGCGGCTATACGGCTGATGCCAAATACGGACGAATATATCGGTGTCGTGATTTCGGACGTCGCCCGGCTGTTGCGGACGGAATTCGACCGCCGCGTACGGCGGCTCGGCATCACGCGGGCGCAATGGCTGGTGCTGACGCGCCTGCACCGGCGCCCGGGCGCTTCGCATTCCGAACTGGCGGAGATGCTGGAGGTGGAAAAGGCGACGGCTGGGCGCATGATCGACCGGCTGGTGGCCGCCGGCTGGGTTGAACGGCGCACCCAGAGTGACGATCGCCGCATCAAGCGGGTTTATCTTACGGCGGACGCCGAGAGGGTGCACAAACGCATCTGGCGCGTGGCCGAAGCAACTGTCGATGCGGCGCTCGCCGGTCTTTCCCCGCGAGAAAGCAAGCAGCTGATGAGCTTGCTGCAGAGGATCAAGACGACGCTGGTGTCCGCGCCAGCCGAAGGTGGAACGCGGAACGGCGTCGCGACCGCCGGCCGCAAGCGCTCTGCGGGTGTGAACGGCCGAATTCACGTCAGGATGGAGCCATGACGAAGAGGGGCAAGCAAGTGGCGCTGATCGGCGTGCCCGCGCTCGTTCTCGCGGCGGCGCTGGCGTTCTGGTTGCAGGGTGGCCGCCACATCGCCACCGAGAACGCCTTTATCAAGGCTGACATCGCCCAGATCGCGAGCGAAGTGTCAGGCCGCATCATCGACGTGCGGATCCAGGATCATGCCGCGGTGCGCGCGAACGAGGTGCTGTTGCGCCTCGATCCCGCAAACTATCAGCTGGCGCTCGCGAAAGCTGAAGCCGAGATCGACTCCGCGCGGGCCGCGGTAGAGCAACTCAAGGCGAGCCTGCACGAGATCCGGGCCGAAGCAACCGAAGCCGAGAACAAGCTTGCCTATCTTCAGACCCAGGCCAAGCGCCAGCGGGATTTGTCCGGGCGCGGTGTGGCGTCGGTCGCCAAGCTCGAGCAATCGAACAGCGAAGAACAGGAGGGACAGGATCGTCTGTCGGTCTTGCATCAGCGGATCGCACGCGTGGAGGCTGCGCTCGGCGGAAAGCCCGACAGGCCGACTGACGAATACGCCGCCGTGCGCGAGAAGCTGGCTTTGCGGGACCGCGCGGCTCTCGACCTTGCCTACACCGAGATCAAGGCACCGAAGGCCGGCGTGGTCGTCAACTTCAAGCTTCAGCTGGGCGAGCAGGTCAAGGCGCAGACTCCGCTGTTTGCGCTGGTGACGGATCGACGGCCCTGGCTAGAAGCCAATTTCAAGGAGACCGAGCTCACCCATGTGACCGTCGGGCAGAAAGCAAAGGTCGTGCTCGACATGCATCCCGATATCACCTGGGATGCCGAAGTAGAAAGCATCAGCCCCGCCACCGGCGCCGAATTTGCGATCCTGCCGGCTCAAAACGCGTCCGGCAACTGGGTGAAGGTGGTGCAGCGGTTACCGGTACGGCTGCGCCTGATCGAGAGGCCCGGGGAGCCCCCGCTTCGCGCGGGCATGACAGCCTACGTCAGCATCGACACCCGACGCACACGCAGCCTGGCAAACATGTTGGGCGGCGGCCCCGCCGTTGCGGCAAATCCCAAGTTGCGAGAAACAAGCAAGGCGGAATGATCGGCAGCACGGCCGGTGTGGTCGAAGTTCGGCCACGGCATTCTTCACTTGCCCGCACGCTCTGGCAGTTAATCGCCAGTCCTGGCAAGCGAATGCTAGATGTACCAATGACGGAGGAGAAGCACTAGCGTCGTCAGCACTGCGGACGTGGTGATCGTCCAGAGCGCAAAGGTGTTGAAGCGCGACGTAGGCTCATGGGCTTTGCGCCAATGCGACATGGTTGGTCTCCCCTGGTTGCCCGATGATCGAGGCGAAGGGAGGCAGTTTCGTGACGGCGTTGATGAAAAACAACGGGTCGTCGCGCCGGACCGAAGTTCGATCCACAGGTTCCATCGTGTGAGCTTGCCGCGCGCTCGGACACCCGGCGTCAGCGCAGAAAAAAGAGGGCAGCTGCCTGCCCTCTTCTTCGCGTAGGCGGCTTTAGCCTTCGATGATGTAGACGATCTCGTGCGTTTGAGGACGAACGATGATGTACCGGCCGTGTACCAGGATGAACTGATAGCCGCGCCACTCGGGATAGATCTCGACGACACGTGACGGGAGCGGGTGGAACTGAACATTCGAAGGCACGGTAGCGCCGACCGAAATGTTGAAGTTCACGTTAGTGGTTTCCTGAACTCGCTCCTGCTTGATGGTCGAGGTGATTTGGGTGCGCTTTTCAGCCGGAGGTGCAGCGGTGGCCGATGTGGCTGCATTACCGGTGGTCTGATTGCTTGACGAACCAGACTTGGTGTCGGCGGTCGAGCCTGACTTGGAATCGGTTGTCGACCCTGACTTGGTGTCGGCTGTGGAGCCTGACTTGGAACCCGACTTGGTGTCCGCGGTCGAACCGGACTTCGTGTCCGAACCGGACTTGGTATCGGCCGTCGAGCTACCGCTCTTCGAGGTGTCGGAAGAACTCTTCGATCCGCTCGTCGAGGTGTCGGACGAAGACTTTGTCGAGCCGTTTTTGTTCATTTCGCCGGAGGTCTTGGTGGACGACTTCGTGTCGGCCGAACCACCGCTCTTGTCCTGCGCAGAATCGCTGCCGCTCTTACCTTCGGCTCGACCGGAACCGGACTTGCTGTCGCTGTCACGGGCCTGGGTCCCTGAAGATTCGCGCGACATCGAACCACCCGCGGAACCACCATCGCTCTTGGACGTGGCAGCAGGGGATTCGCCCTTTGCGCCGCCCTGGCTTGTGCCTTGCGCAGCCGCAAACCCGGTCGCGGCGAACAATGCCGCCGCCGCGACTGAAATCATTAGACGATTTTTCATTTAACTCATCCTCGTTTTGCACAGACCGTGGCGGCCTGATTCAACTGCCCCTGCTCTAACCGAACAAAGGGCCTTCGGTTCCAGACAGGAACCGGGCATGACGCGGTGGAGCGCGTGAAGGCATGGTTTGTGAATATCGTTTGCGCCGCGAGGTGCGGAACTTCTCGAGAGACGCTATGGGGAGCCGGTTCCCGGCTTGCCCTCACGTCCTGCGAGCAACGTTTCAAGATTTGGAGCCGTACCGCCGCGCTGCATTGCCAGTAAGTCGAGCGTCGGCGGCGCGGCGCCGGTGAGGATGGATAGGCAGGCGTGCGCCTGTCCTCGATGATGGGTTTGATGATTGAACAGATGCATCAATATCTCTGAGAGTACCTGCGATTGCGGCATCCCCGAAGTTGTTCGGTAACTGTGCAAAGCTGACAGCGCCGCTTCATCATATTTTTCCACCACAGAAATCAGCCTGTGATCTTCCTCGATGCGCGCCCGGGTCAATTCAGCGCGGTCGTCATATAAAATCGCGTTGAGCTGGTTCGGGTGATCACCTTCGCCCGTTAAACGCTTCAGCCAGAGACGGTCGGTCAGCAGCAGATGATTCAACGTGCCATGCAGGCTGCCAAAGAATACGCCGACGTGGAGCCGATAACTCTGATCGGATAGATCGAGGGCGGCGGCGTACAGGCGCGCATTGGCCCATCGGTTGTATCGGGCTAGTCGTCGGAAGTATTCTGAGCTCATTGTCCGGATCGTTCGTAGCTACATTGGTTCAGGTTTCACTAGCAAAGGAGCAGCTCTTCATCGTGCCCCCAAAGGCCGAAGATTTGGCAGGAAGCGCCATCTGGCCGTCGTAAGATGAATCGAAACTTCCGAGGGTTGACACAAGCTATTGAGCATCATCTTCATGTCGGCGATCTTGCGTGTCGGTTTCCGGCCGGACGGAAGTTCCTCCAACGCGACCAAAGCCGTGGCCAACGCCTCGGCGATGATGAATTCATCACGACCCGTGATCAATCCCAGTGCGCCATCTCTCATTGTACCCTCCCCCTTTGCGTTCACGCTTACGGAAACAAAGTGCCCTTTTCCTGGAATGCTTTTTACCGCGCCTTGCGCCCGGTTGGCATTACGTAATTCCAAGCTGAACACGAAGGGGTGGTCGGATCGACGGCCAGCTCAGGCCATGGCCAACCGAGAGCGCGCCCGGATCAGCAGGCCAACCACGATCACGATGTTCAGCGCGTTCCAGGCCAAGCCATTCGTGAAAGCAGCGGCGTAGGAACCTGTGGCGTCGAATATCACGCCGGATACCCAGCCGCCGAACGACATGCCTAATACGGAGGCCAGAATGACAATACCGACGCGGGTCGCGGCTTCGCGCGCCGGCATGGATTCGCGGACGATAATGGCGTAGCTCGGCACGATGCCACCCTGGAACAAGCCGAACATGGCCGAGATGATGTAGAGCGAACTCAGACTGTCGAAGAACAGATAGAACAACAGTGCAAAACCCTGCGCGACCGAGCCGATCAAAAGCGTTCGCAGCCCCCCGATCTTGTCGGCGAGATACCCCGACCCGATCCGGCTGACGATGCCGAACGCCATCATCAAGGACAGCATCTCTGCGCCGCGCGCCACGCCATACCCGAGATCGCCACAGTAGGCGACGATATGAACCTGCGGCATCGCCATGGCGACGCAGCAGGAGATGCTGGCGATGCCGAGGAGCGCGGTCAGCGTGTTGGTCGATAGCTTCAGATCAATCCGCGGCGGCGGGGCATTCTCGTGATCCCTGATTTTGGCGCCGCCGATCTGGGCTCGAAGCAGCAACAATAACAGCGTCATTGTCGCGGCGCAGAACAGCCCGATGGCGATGTAGCTCGTTCGCCAGCCCGCCGACTGCACGCCCCAATTCACGATCGGCGGCCAGATCGTCCCGGCAATGTAATTGCCGCTGGCCACGATGGTAACCGCAAGCCCTCGGTAGCGTTCGAACCAGTGCGAGGCCTCCGCCATCAGCGGGCCGAAAGTTGCCGACGTACCCAATCCGATCAGGAAATGAACAACGATGAACTGCCAGAGCGTGCTCGATAGGCCGGCGAACACGTAAGCCAAGCCAAGGAAGCCGATACTGAGACCCATCGCCGCGACGATGCCGAAACGATCGGTTATCTTGCCGGTTGCGACGCCGCCGAGCCCGAAGCCCAGCATAGTCAGCGTAAACGCCAGCGAGACGGCGCCGCGCGAAGCGCCGAATTCCGCCTGCACTCCCGGCAGCACGACCACGATCGACCACATGCCGACCCCGCCGACCGACGAGATCGCCAGCGCGATCGCAAGCCTCAACCATGCCTGACGGGAGTCGGGGGCGAACAGGCTCGAAGCTCTGGAATCGGAAGGCGCGTGCACGGCAGCAACTTCGTCGTCCCGGGTGAGGAGGTCAAGCAGCATTGGCGCGATATTGGGCATGCAGATGCGGGACAACAGACCTCGTGAGGGCCCCGCTCGCTCTCACTTTGCCCGGATCGCATGGACGGAATCCGGCGAAGATTGCCCGGACAGAAACGGCGGCGAGCGCCCGTTAACCCTTTCCTAACCATAAACTGGGCAAAAATTGCCCAGTGAAGAAGTAGGAGTGTCGTCAGCCGCGTAAAACGGGGGAGTACCCGTGGACGCCAGTGCGGTGCCTCACTTTCGAAACGGTGGCCCTTCGGCCGCCGCGCAGACGTTTGGCGCCCGGAATCGGCATTCGCGGGGGGAAGCAGCAACGATGGTGGATGTCACGGCAGGTCAGGGCGCGGGATCCCCGGCGGCGCGGTTTCCGAGTATCGGCGAAATCGGCGCCATTCTGAAGCGCGGCGACCTCGCGCTGGCGTTCGGTATCCTCACCATCCTGGTGGTGCTGATCCTTCCCCTGCCCTCCATCGTCCTTGATCTCTTCCTGGCGATCTCGATCACGCTGTCGATCTTGATCCTGATGACCTCGCTGTTCATCCAGGCGCCGCTGGAATTCTCCTCTTTCCCTACCATCCTGCTG
>JBJMTO010000146.1:0-83555 GCA_045811665.1 Bradyrhizobium sp. | reverse complement strand
GTGATGCACGCCCAGCGCGGCAAGCGCCACGGCATGATCAAGCGGACGAAGAAGCAGATACGTCAGCTCCGCGGCACCCGCGTGCTGTTCAAGACTGACGGCGACAACATCAAGAAATACTCCTTGCCGAACGCCTGATCGCGCTGCGATCACAACCGATTTGCCGAGCCGCGTGCGCGCGGCTGTCCGTCAGCCATCCAGAGATCGAGGATTCCAGTCATGTCTCGCGTCAAACGCGGTGTGACCTCTCACGCCAAGCACAAGAAAGTCTACAAGGCCGCCAAGGGTTTCTACGGCCGCCGCAAGAATACCATCCGCGCCGCCAAGGCGGCGGTCGAGAAGGCGGGCCAATACGCGTTCCGCGACCGCAAGCGCAAGAAGCGGACGTTCCGCGCGTTGTGGATCCAGCGCCTCAATGCGGCGGTCCGACCGTTCGGGATGACCTACAGCGTCTTTATCAACGGCCTTTCGAAGTCAGGCATCACGGTCGACCGCAAGGTGCTGTCGGATCTCGCCATCCACGAGCCGGCGGCATTCCAGGCGATCGCCGAAAAGGCCAAAGCCGCGCTTGCAGCCTGAGTTTCGCCTTCGCGAGAAGGAAGCGGCGTTTCCCGCCAGCCTTAGCTGCGTGGACGCGTCAGGGCGCGTCGACCTGCCCGCGTCCGCACTTGCGATCTACCCAACGCGGTCGGATTCGCTGCGCAGCAGCCGTGCCGTCACGGACTTCTTAGGTTAAGAAGCACGCTGGCCGAGAGGGCCACCTATGACTCTCCATCCGTGGGGAGATGCGAGAACGGGGCGCCGCGATGTCCGATATCCAGAATTTGCAAGCCGAAATACTCAGCCAGATCGCGGCCGCCACCGACGAGTCGGCCCTGGAAGTGGTCCGCGTCGCTGCGCTAGGCAAGAAGGGTTCGATATCGGCGCTGCTTTCGACCCTCGGCAAGATGTCGCCGGACGAACGCAAAACCGAGGGCGCGAAGATCAATCTCGCAAAGGATGTGCTCACGCAGGCATTGACCGCGCGCCGCGATATCCTGAAAGCCGCGGCTCTGGATGCTCGACTCAAGTCTGAGACGGTCGACGTCACGCTGCCGGTTCGGGAAAGCCCCGCCGAGCAGGGTCGGGTGCATCCGCTCAGCCAGGTGATGGACGAACTTACGGCGATCTTTGCCGACATGGGGTTCGCCATTGCCGAAGGCCCGGACATCGAAACCGACGATTACAACTTCACCAGGCTGAATTTCCCGGAAGGCCATCCGGCGAGGGAGATGCATGACACCTTCTTCTTCAACCCAAAGGAAGACGGCACGCGCATGCTGCTGCGTACCCACACCTCCCCGGTGCAGGTTCGAACCATGCTCACCCAGAAGCCGCCGATCCGCATCATCTGTCCCGGGCGCACCTACCGCATCGACTCCGACGCGACCCACACGCCGCAATTTCATCAGGTCGAAGGTCTTGTCATCGACAAGAGCTCCCATCTCGGTCACCTCAAATGGATCCTGCACGAGTTCTGCAGGGCTTTTTTCGAGGTCGATCACATCAACATGCGTTTCCGGCCCTCTTTTTTTCCGTTCACCGAGCCGTCGCTGGAGGTCGATATCCAGTGCCGGCGCGACAAGGGCGAGATTCGCTTCGGTGAAGGCGAGGATTGGCTCGAAATTCTCGGCTGCGGCATGGTGCATCCCAATGTGCTTCGGGCCTGCGGGATCGATCCCGACGTCTATCAAGGCTTCGCGTGGGGGATGGGAATCGATCGCATCGCGATGCTGAAATACGGGATGTCCGACTTGCGCCAGCTCTTCGAGAGCGACGTCCGCTGGCTCGACCACTACGGCTTCAAGCCGCTGGATATCCCGACCTTGGCGGGAGGATTGAGTTCGTGATCCACCAGAGTGTTCCAGAACAACATGGGAGCCTGCGGTCGTTTGCGTTTGGCGACAGCCCTGCGCTGGCAGACGAACTGGTCGAGCTTGTCCTCAGGGGCTTAAAGACGGCGACCTGCAGCACGGAAGACGCCCCTGACATCTCCAAGCCGGGCGAGCGCTGGATCGTGCTCGACGGAAAGGGCGATCCGAAATGCGTGATCGAGACGACGGAAATTTGCTTCCGCCGCTACAGTGAAGTGGATGCAAGCTTTGCCTTCGACGAAGGTGAGGGCGACCGGAGCCTTGGCTACTGGCGCCAGGCGCATCGCGCTTATTTCACGCGGCTTGGCGCTTTCAGCGAAGACATGACCTTGATGTGCGAGCGCTTCCGTCTGGTCGAGATTTTGGACGAGCGTGCCCTATGAAATTCACCCTCTCCTGGCTCAAGGATCACTTGGACACCGACGAGCCGCTGGAAAAGCTTGCCGACAAGCTCACCATGATCGGGCTTGAGGTCGAGAGCATCGAGGATAAGGCAAAGGCGCTTGCGCCGTTCACGATCGCGCGGGTGATTTCGGCCGAACAGCATCCCAATGCGGACCGCCTGCGGGTCTGCATGGTCGATGCAGGCAATGGCTCGGCGCCGGTGCAGGTCGTGTGCGGCGCGCCGAATGCGCGATCGGGCTTGGTCAGCGTGTTCTCGCCGCCCGGCGCCTACATTCCCGGCAAGAACATCACCCTGGGCGTCGGCACGATCAGAGGTGTTGAGAGCCGGGGCATGCTGTGCTCCGCGGCCGAGCTGCAGATCTCGGACGATCATGACGGCATCATGGAGCTGCCGCCGGACGCGCCTGTAGGTGCGGGCTATGCACAATGGGCGGGGCTTGGCGATCCCGTGCTTGAAATCAATCTCACGCCGAACCGGCCGGACTGCACGGGCGTGCACGGCATCGCCCGCGATCTTTCGGCCGCCGACATGGGGAAGTTCAAGGACCCTACGATCAAGCCGATCAAGGGCGAATTCCCGTGTCCCGTGAAAGTCACCGTGGAGGACACCTCCCTGTGTCCGGGCTTCGCCCTGCGGCTGGTGCGGGGGGTCAAGAACGGACCGTCGCCAGCGTGGTTGCAAAAGCGCCTGACCTCGATCGGGTTGCGGCCGATCAACGCGCTGGTCGATATCACCAACTTCATGACCTACGACCGGGCCCGGCCACTGCATGTGTTCGATGCCGCCAAGGTAAGTGGCGATCTGAGCGTGCGTCGCGCGCGAAAGGGCGAAACGCTGCTCGCACTCGACGGGCGCACCTACACGCTCGATGAGAGTATCTGCGTGATCGCCGACGGGCACGGCGTCGAGTCGCTCGCCGGAATCATGGGCGGCGAAGCCTCGGGCTGCTCCGAAACGACCACGGACGTGCTGATCGAATCGGCATTGTGGAACGAGATCAACATCGCCCAGACCGGCCGCAAGCTCGGCATCAATTCGGACGCGCGCTATCGTTTTGAGCGTGGGGTCGATCCCGCCTTCATGGTGCCGGGGCTCGAAATGGCCACCCGCTTGGTCATGGAGATGTGCGGCGGCACTCCTTCTGAAAATGTCGTGGTCGGCAAAGCCTTCGGTGAAGATCGCGTGATCGATTTTCCATTGACCGAGGTAAAGCGTCTCGCCGGCATCGACGTGCCCGCTCCGGAGATGAAGCGCATTCTGACCCATCTCGGCTTCATGATGGCCGGGCCCGGCCCGGTGGTGAAGGTCGCGGTGCCGCCTTGGCGGTCGGACGTGCACGGCAAAGCCGACATCGTCGAGGAGATCGTGCGCATTTTCGGCGTCGAGAAGGTGCCGATGACGCCATTCGAGCGGGGTGGTTCAGCCCGAAAGCCGATCCTCACCTCCATTCAGCTGCGCACGCGCCGCGCCAAGCGCGCGCTTGCCGCGCGCGGTATGGTCGAGGCCGTGACGTGGTCGTTCATTGCCAAGCCACATGCCGAGCTGTTCGGCGGTGGAGGAAGCGAGCTGGCGCTCGCCAACCCGATCGCGTCGGACCTCTCGGACATGCGCCCGAGTTTGCTGCCGGGGCTGATCGCCGCCGCGCAGGCCAACACTGATCGCGGCTTTCCCGACGTCGCCCTGTTTGAGGTCGGCCAGGTGTTCAGGGGCGACCGACCCCAGGACCAGTTGGTCGCCGCGGCGGGGGTTCGCCACGGCTTTGCGTCATCAAAGGGCATCGGCCGGCACTGGTCAGGCTCAGCCATGGCCGATGCGCTTGATGCCAAGGCGGACGCTTTGGCGGTCTTATCAGCTGCCGGCGCGCCAATGCAGGCGTTGCAGGTGGTGCCTGGCGGCGCCAACTGGCTGCATCCCGGCCGCTCCGGCACCATCCAGATCGGCGCGCAAAACGTGCTGGGATATTTCGGCGAGCTACATCCCGGCGCGCTGGAAGCCCTGCGGGCGGATGGCCCGTTGGTGGCTTTCGAAGTCATTCTCGACCGCATTCCCGAGGCGAGGCAGAAGCCCACTCGCGCCAAGCCGTTGCTTGAACTCTCGCCATTGCAGCCGGTCTCTCGCGACTTCGCATTCATCGTGGATCGCAGCGTCAAGGCCGGCGACATCGTGCGCGTGGCCCAGGGCGTCGACAAAAAGCTGATAAGCGATGTCAGCGTGTTCGACGTCTATGAAGGCAAGGGCATCGAGAACGGCAAGAAATCCATCGCGATCGCCGTGACGATGCAGCCGCGCGAGAAGACCATGACCGATCAGGAGATCGATGCGGTCGGCGCAAGCATCGTGGCCGAGGTCGCAAAGAAGACCGGCGGCACGTTGAGGGCATGACGCCCGCTTTCGGCTTGATCCCGAGCGATGTCGGCGCCGATGCCGCGATCGGTATCTGCGCGGTCGCGCTAATCGCGGGCACGGCGCGCGGATTTTCCGGGTTCGGCTCTGCCCTGATCTTCATGCCGCTGGCGAGCAGCCTGGCGGCACCCAGCATGATGGCGGCGGTGCTGCTCGTCATTGACTTCGTCTCCGCCGCGCCGCTGGTTCCCAACGCGTGGAAGCATGCGGACCGCAGGGCCACCGCGGTCATGGCGGGCGGCGCAATCATCGGCGTGCCCCTCGGAACCTGGTTCCTGAGCCGGCTCGATCCACTGACGACCCGGTGGATCATCTCCGGCTTTGTACTCGCGCTATTGCTGCTGCTGCTCTCGGGCTGGCGCTATCGGGGCAAGGATCATGCGCCGCTTTCTATCGGCGTCGGCGCGTTGTCGGGGTTCTGCAGCGGTCTGGCGCAGACCGGCGGTCCGCCGGTCGTGGCCTATTGGCTTGGCCGGCCGATCGCCCCGGTGATCGCGCGCGCCAACATCGTGCTGTTTTTTGCAGCTTCCGACCTTTTTTCGGCGATCAGCTATGCGGTGAATGGATTGATTACCGCGGATGCAATCCGATTTTCCTTGCTGGTCGGTCCAGTGTACGCGCTTGGAGTGTGGTTCGGAGCATCGCTGTTTGGCCGCGCCAGTGAGGTGCTGTTCCGTTCGCTGTGTTATCTGTTGATCGGAGTTGCCGTGATCACGGGCTTGCCTGCGCTCGATCATGTACTGCGCTAGAGCTGTTACAGCAGCGAAAGATCGCAATAGCCGTAACCATCACGCTGGACGCGTTCGCCGGCAGCAACCGCAACAGGGCGTGAAAAAATCGGACCACCGACCACGCAGGTATGAAACTCACCGTTCTCGCCGCAGGGATCGATGCCATGCGGTAGCTCGGCAAGCAGCGCCAGATCGAATTTGCGACCGGCAAATTCCAGCGGCAATCTGCTGAGGTCGACCGTGGCGACATAAGCCTGGAAACCGCTTTCGATCATTGCGTGCGCCAACGGCAGCGTTGGCCGCTCCCACAGCGGGAAGACCGGCGTCAGCCCGGTGCCGGCGAGTTTTTGCTCGCGGTAGGCGCGAATGTCCCTGAGGAACAAGTCGCCAAAGATCATGTGGGTGATGCCTGCGCGCACCGCGCGTTCGACCGCTTGCCCCATTCGCGCTTCGTAGATTTCGTTCGGGCAGGGATACGGAATGGACACGATGCGCAATGGTAATCCGGCGGCCTCACACTGCGCCTCCAAAACCGCCTGCCGCACGCCATGGATCGACACTCGATCGAAGGTCTCGGTGACCGTCGTCAACGCGCCTACGACCTCAAGCTCTCCCGCCTGTCGGATCTCGTGCAACGCGAACGCGCTATCCTTGCCGCTCGACCAGGAGATCAGCGCCTTTGCGCGGACCCGGGACAGGCCGGCGCTCCCGGGAGTGCCGGCCGCGTTTCTGGAAACCAGCGCATCGCTGACCGTGGGACCATGTTCGGTCATCCCCTTAGAAGCCGATGGACCGGCGCTCCCGCTGACGAGGTGCTGACGGGGCAGGTTTTGGCGTGGGCTCGCTGTCCCGGAGCGCGCCGATCTTTCGCAAGGCGGCCTCCGCGGCGCGCTCGCCGCTTTCCCAGGCGCCATCCACCGTACCCCACAGCGTCTCATGCGTCGCTTCGCCCGCGAGAAACATACAACCCGCGGGCTCGCTGAGGATCTTTCGCGAAGGCTGCCCGCCAGGCGCTGCCGATGACATGGCGCCGAGCGTGAAAGGTGCGAGATTCCAACGCGTGACGCTCGACTTCTTGACGGCCGAGCCGACGTTGCTGCCGAACAGCTTTGCGAGCCATTCCACGGCGAACCCGACCATCGCCTTTTCGCCTTCCGCCGCGAGATCGCGCCCGAACGAGCCTGCGACATCGATCGAACACAGCGACGAGCCTGCCATGTTTGCCAACAGTAAAGCCGTCCGGGTGGAGTTGCTCTGCTCGATGAAGATGTCATCGCGACCCAGGCCGAACGGATTGCCCGGCAGTTGCAGGGCGATGTGGTCATAACTGCCGAGACCCAGTCTTGCCGCGGCATCGAGCTGGCGCTTTGGCAGATCCGGCGTGAACTTGATGTTACCTGCGGCGAGCACGTTACTGGACACCGTAATGACGGCAGCTCGCGCGGTGATCTTGCCCGCCGGCGTTTCCACCGCGACTTCACGGTTGTTCCAAATGCAGCGGCTCGCGGGCGTCGACAGCGAGACCGGGAGCTGCTCGCCAAGTTTCGCAACCAGTGCTCCCAATCCCTGGCGGCAGGTGACCATTGCTGTGCGCTCCTGCGCGCGAGATTTATCGACTGCCGAGATGTCCTTCAGGTCCTTTCCGGCGAAGCTGGCGCCGAGTACGAATTCGGCCGTGCCCGGCCAGTCGCCGAGATCCTTCGGCAGTACGGAGGCGCAGGACACGTCGGCTCTGCCGCGCGAAGCCTCGTCGATGGCGCGGTTGGCGCGCACCAACGCAGCCAGAAACTCCTCGGTCTCGCCCGGGCGCGCGTTGCGGCGGCCGATGCGGATCTTGGAGCCGAGCGGGACGGCGGAGAAGTCGAGTCCGGCAGTGCGGCCGAGCTTGATCATCGGATTGGTGTCGGGATTGTTGAGCCATCGCGCACCACGGTCGAACGGAACGTCGAATGTCGCGCCATCGGTCAGGCATCTGCCGCCGATCTGTCCGGTCGCCTCGACCACAACCACCTTGCGGTTGGCGGCCATGACACGACGGGCCGCCGCAACGCCGGCTGCCCCAGCGCCGATCACCACAACGTCCGCATCTCGCGGCAACGGCGCACTCCAGGCGCGACCTCCAGCGAGCGGTGTCGCCGCAAGGGCCGCGGACGCCGAAAGGAAGTCCCGGCGCGTCATTGTCATGGCATGGTTTCCGAAACTTTGAGAAAACAAGGAACCTTTAGCGAACTTGCCGCATCCAAGCGAGGGCAGCAATCATCATGGTGAATCAATCATGATTGATCTCTGTGATGCATGAACTAAATTGCAACCGCTTTCGACCATGATAAGGAAACACAAAAGCGGCCGGAAAAGGCCGTGGGGATTCAATTATGGGCGTCATGCTCGACACCATCGGCAAGCTTATCGCCAGCTACCTTCAGAAGGAGGTGCCGGGTTACGAGCCGTTCACGCCGAGTGATCCCGAGCATCTGCGTGGCGTGATCGCAGAGGGCGATGTTCTGCTGGTCGAAGGCAACAACCGTGTTTCCGGCATTATCAAATACCTCACCCAGTCGACCTGGTCGCACGCTGCGCTGTATGTCGGACGGATTGACGGCGCGGAAGAGCCAGACGGCGAGCAGCATGTGCTGATCGAGGCCAATATCGGCGAGGGCGTGACGTCGGCGCCGCTGTCGAAATATTTTCCGTATCATACCCGGCTCTGCCGTCCGGTTGGACTGTCGTTCGAGGACCGCCACACCGTCTGTCGCTACGCCATCAACCGGATCGGATTTGGTTACGACACCAAGAACATCCTGGACATGATGCGATACCTGATCCCGCTTCCGATCCCGCAGCGCTGGCGGCGACGGATGATCGCGTTCGGATCGGGCGACCCGACAAAAATTATCTGCTCGGCATTGATTGCGCAGGCGTTCGACACCGTCCGGTACCCGATCCTTCCCAAGATCACCCGCGCCGGATCGAAGAAGGCGCGACGCGAGATCCTGCACATCCGGGATTCATCGCTCTACATGCCTCGCGACTTCGATATCTCGCCATACTTCGACATCGTCAAGCCAACGATCGTTCAGGGGTT
Organism: Bradyrhizobium sp.; assembly: GCA_045811665.1. Taxonomy (GTDB): domain Bacteria; phylum Pseudomonadota; class Alphaproteobacteria; order Rhizobiales; family Xanthobacteraceae; genus Bradyrhizobium. The sequence continues at coordinate 75,020 of JBJMTO010000146.1, read as the reverse complement.
CGACTATACGGCGCTGCATTGGGCCGATAAGCAAAAGCCGCTCCGGGAGGTAGCGGACGACTTCGGACCGTTTCCGAAAGCGATCAAATCGCCGCCGATCATTCCTGAGGCGATTGACCAGGAGACGCCGTTTCCGGCTGAAGAAGTGATGGCGACAAACGAATCCGCATCACTCATCGAGCGCCCGCGCGAAAAGACGGCGGCATTGCTGGCCTAGCGACGCCAGCCGCTGATCTGCCTGGCAACGCCCATTGCGAGATTTCCCGTGCCTTCGCGCTGGCTCGATCACGTCCATGATATGCGATAGTCATCTGTCGGAACGATCGTAATTGCCTGCACTTCTCCGTCAGGCGAACAATCCAGCACTGGACAGCGGAGATTCCGATGGTGATATCGTTCCAGTAGCATTCACTGCTTGCCGCAAGCCACCGGGCATCGCTTGCACGTCGCGACTGGAGAACTCGATGACCAACGCGCAACAGCCGAACCCGGGCGTTTCGGAGCTTGCCGGTTGCTGCTCGAACGCGCCGGTCGCGTCCTCCGAGAACGAAGCGCATGGCGGAGCTCGCGACCGTGATCCCGATGCGGTGACATTACTCGATCCGGTTTGCGGGATGACGGTCGACCCCTCGAAAAGCCGCCATCGGTTCGAGTACCGGGGCGAGATCTATCATTTCTGCTCGGCCGGCTGTCGGACCAAATTCGCCGCTGACCCCGAGCAATATTTCCGACCGAGCAAGCCAACGCGCGACGCGCCGGAAGGGACGATCTTTATTTGTCCGATGCATCCCCAGATCCGCCAGGTCGGTCCCGGGACTTGCCCGATCTGCGGCATGGGGCTTGAGCCTGAGACAGTGAGCCTGGACGCCGCCCCCAATCCGGAGCTTGCCGACATGACGCGGCGATTCTGGATCGGTCTCCTGCTGTCGCTTCCTGCGGTCGTGCTCGAGATGGGCGGCCACATCGGGTTTGGACATGGCTGGGTCGACCAGAAGCTGTCGAACTGGATTCAGCTTGTATTTGCCACGCCGGTGGTGATCTGGGCCGGTTGGCCGTTCTTCGTGCGGGCATGGCAATCGCTGCTCACACGCCACCTCAACATGTTCACGTTGATCGCGATGGGGACGGGTGTCGCGTACGTCTACAGCCTTGTAGCAACCATCCTGCCGGAGAGCTTCCCGGCAAGCTTTCGCGCACATGGCGCAGCGGTGCCGGTTTATTTCGAAGCCGCCGCGGTCATCACGGTCCTCGTGCTTCTCGGTCAGGTGCTTGAGCTGCGGGCGCGCGAGGCAACGTCCGGTGCGATCAAGGCACTGCTCGAACTGGCGCCGAAAACCGCCCGGCGGATCGGAGATGATGGCGGCGATCACGAGGTGCAGATCGACAGCCTGGTTGTCGGCGACCGCTTGCGGGTGCGCCCCGGAGAGAAAGTGCCGGTGGATGGCATCCTGACCGAGGGTCGCTCCTCGCTCGATGAATCGCTGATCACGGGCGAATCCATGCCGGTTGCAAAATCGCCGGGGAGCGCCGTCATCGCCGGGGCGCTGAACAAGTCCGGCGGCTTTGTGATGCGGGCCGAGAAGGTCGGACGCGACACCTTGCTTTCACAGATCGTGAAAATGGTCGCGGAAGCGCAGCGCTCGCGTGCGCCGATCCAGCGCCTCGCTGACCGGGTCGCCGGGTGGTTCGTGCCGCTGGTGATGCTGATCGCGCTGCTCGCCTTCGGCGCCTGGGCAGTCTTTGGGCCGGAACCTCGAATGGTGTTCGGACTGCTCGCGGCCGTAAGCGTGCTCATCATCGCGTGTCCGTGCGCGCTTGGCCTCGCCACGCCGATGTCGATCATGGTCGGTGTCGGACGCGGCGCTCAGGCCGGCGTGCTGATCAAGAACGCCGAAGCGCTGGAGCGAATGGAAAAGATCGACACGCTGGTGATCGACAAGACCGGCACGCTGACCGAAGGCAAGCCGCAGGTCACCGCGATCGTCACCGCGGCGGGATTTCAGGAAAGCGAAATCCTGCGGCTTGCGGCAAGCGTCGAGCAGGCCAGTGAACACCCGCTGGGTGAGGCGATCGTACGGGCCGCGAAGCAGCGCAATGTCGAGCTTGGCAAGCCAGAGGAGTTCGAAGCTCCGAGCGGCAAGGGGGTGACCGGAAAAGTCGATGGCAAGCTCATTGCCCTCGGCAGCTCGAATTTCCTGAAGTCACTCGGCATCGACACGATCTCGAGCGAACAAGGCGAGCGCCTGCGCGAAGAGGGCGCCACCGTCATCAACATTGCCATCGAAGGAAAGCTCGCCGGACTGGTTGCAATCGCCGATCCGATCAAGCACTCGACACCGGATGCCTTGAGGGCACTGGCGGCAGAAGGCATCAAAGTCATCATGCTGACCGGCGACAACCGAACCACCGCCACTGCCGTCGCGCGCAAGCTCGGGATCGGCGATGTCGAGGCCGACGTCCTTCCCCATCAAAAGAGCGCGGTGGTCACCAAGCTGCAGAAGGCGGGCCATAGCGTCGCAATGGCCGGCGATGGCGTCAATGACGCTCCCGCGCTCGCCGCCGCCGACGTCGGGATCGCAATGGGAACCGGGACCGACGTCGCGATCGAGAGCGCAGGCATCACGCTTTTGAAAGGCGATCTGGGTGGCATCGTGCGAGCACGCAGGCTCTCGCAGGCCACCATGAGCAATATCCGGCAGAATCTGTTCTTTGCATTCATCTACAACGCCGCCGGCATACCGATCGCCGCAGGCGTGCTCTATCCAAGCTTGGGTATCCTGCTCTCGCCGATCATTGCTGCCGCCGCGATGGCGCTTTCCTCGGTGAGTGTTGTCGCCAACGCATTGCGATTGCGCCTCACCGCGCTGTGATCCACCGCGAAACCACTGGCGCCAAACCCACCGCTCTTGCCGACGGCCGTGCGCGTGGCTAGCTGAAGCGGAGTTCTCGCGCCAATGGAAGAGCCGCCATGATAGATGCCGCCGTGAAGGCGCTTTCGCAGATCCTGTCACCGCCGATGCGTGCCATCCTTTGGCGATCGATCGGGCTCGCCCTGGTGTTGATCGTGGTCCTCGCGGTCGGCCTGCAACGCTTGCTCAGCTGGCTGGCCACCTCAGGCGAAAGCTGGGCCGAGGCAATGCTGGGCCCCGGGTTCCATACCCCCCTTAACGTGCTGGCCTGGGTCATTTCGGTCGCGGCCGGCCTGGGAGTCGTACTAGGTGCGGTGTTCCTGATGCCGGCGATCACGTCGCTGGTGGCGAGCGTGTTCGTCGACGACGTCGCCGAACATGTGGAGCTCGAGCATTATCCGGCCGAACGCCCCGGCATGGCCCTGCCTTTCGGCCTCGCCATCACGGAAGGCATCAAGACCGCACTGCTCACGATCCTGGTCTATCTGGTCGCGTTGCCGTTTGTGTTGCTTGCCGGCGCAGGGTTCATCATCTTCTTCATCGCGACGGCATGGCTGTTGGGAAGGGAATATTTCCTCCTCGCCGCGATGCGCTTTCGCGCGCCCGCCGAAGCCAGGGCGATGCGAAAGGACAACGCCGCGATCATCTTCTTCGCAGGCCTGATCATCGCGGCGTTCGTCTCGATCCCGATTGTCAATCTCGCGACGCCGCTGTTCGGCATGGCTTTCATGGTTCACATGCACAAGCGCCTCTCCGGTGCCGGGCCGGAATTGATCGAGCCACGCCGCAACACCCGCGTGCCGTTCGCTTGACACGCTGCTTCGAACAAGCGCGCGGTCTGGTGAAAGTCAGCCACCCATGACCTAGGCCGTCTTCTCCGGCCACTGGCAGAGGTCATTGATCAAGCAGACCTCGCAGCGCGGTTTGCGCGCCAGACAGGTATAGCGACCGTGCAGAATCAGCCAGTGATGCGCATGCAGCATGAATTCGGGCGGGATCACGCGCTCGAGCCCCAGCTCCACAGCGAGCGGGGTATCGCCGCGCGCCAGTCCGGTTCGGTTGCCGACCCGAAACACATGCGTATCGACCGCCATGGTGTGCTCGCCGAACGCCATGTTGAGCACGACATTAGCGGTCTTGCGACCGGCGCCCGGCAAGGACTCGATCTCGGCGCGGCTGCGCGGCACTTCTCCGCCGAATTCGGAGATCAGCTTTTGAGATAACGCGATCACGTTCCTTGCTTTGGTACGGTACAGCCCAATGGTCTTGATGTAATCGCGCAGCTTCTCCTCGCCGAGCGCGAGCATTTTTGCCGGAGTATCGGCCACCGCAAACAGCGCGCGGGTTGCCTTGTTGACGCCGGCGTCGGTCGCTTGCGCCGATAGAACCACCGCAACCAGGAGCGTAAAGGGATTGAGATGCTCCAGCTCGCCCCTGGGCTCGGGATTGTCCCTTCGAAAGCGGCTGAAGGCTTCGCGAACTTCGGCGGGCGTCCACGGCCGCAATGCCTTGGATCTTCCAGAGGCCCGCGCCTGCCTTGGTGGGCGTCCGGCTTTAGCTGCTGATTTGCCGATCTTCTGTGTAGCGGCGAGCGGCCCCGAAAGGTTCCTGGCCCGTTTCGAAACGACCGATTTCGCCTTAAGCAAGGGCTTGCGCGTGATTTTTGCCATGGTCGGGGTATACTGACACGCCATGACGCCAGGCAATGACTTTGATCCGCAGGCTCAGCCGGAATTGTTTTCGGCGTTACTGACGCCGCACCGATCGATGAACCGCGCCGGCTTTTTGGCGTTGATGGCTTTCATCATCGTCATCAGTTTCGCCGCCGGGCTCGCGTGTTTTCTGATGGGCGCCTGGCCGGTGTTCGGCTTTTTCGGTCTCGATGTGCTCGCAATCTACTGGGCCTTCAGGATCAATTTCCAGCGCGGCCGGGCGAGCGAGGAAATCCGCGTCACGCCGTCCGAGCTGCGGGTCCGACGGATCAGCCACCGCGGTCACGTGATCGAGTACGTACTCAATCCGCTGTGGGTAAAGCTCGACCAGAAGGTCCACACCGAATACGGCATTGAAAAGCTGTACCTGCTCTCGAGCGGTCGCCGCGTGTCCATCGCCAGCTTCCTTGGTCCGGACGAAAAAGCGAGCTTCGCCAAAGCCTTGCTGGCGGCGCTACAGGCCGCCAAGCGCGGGCCCGCCTTAAATCCGTTAGCCTAGGGATCTTGCACTCCCCCCGCGCCGGCCGGGTTTTTCCATTCGAAGGCGATTTGTCGAAGCTCATCGGGAATCGGGTGGTTTCGACGGCTCAAGCGGCCTAAATCATGATCATGATGAACCTCGCCATTAACGACCACCGCCTGACCAAACCGGGCACCCAGAACGCCGCGCTTCGCGACTATGATTCGGTGCGGCGCGCCATTGCCTTCATCTCGGAGCACTGGCGCACCCAGCCCACCATTGAAGCGATGGCGGATGCCGCGGCTGTAACGCCCGACGAACTGCACCATTTGTTTCGCCGGTGGGCCGGGCTGACGCCGAAGGCCTTCATGCAGGCGCTGACACTCGATCATGCCAAGGGACTATTGCGCGATTCCGCAAGTGTGCTCGACGCAGCTCTCGATTCCGGACTTTCAGGTCCCGGGCGACTCCACGATCTGTTCGTGACTCACGAGGCGATGTCGCCCGGAGAATGGAAGAACGGCGGCGCCGGCATGACGCTGCGTTACGGATTCCATCCATCGCCATTTGGCACGGCGGTCGTGATCACGAGCGGAAGGGGGCTGGCCGGGCTGGCTTTTGCCGATCCCGGCGACGAGCCCGCGGGACTGGCTGACATGCAGCGGCGCTGGCCGCGCGCCAGCTATGTCGAAGACCATGCCGGCACCTCGGCGATGGCTCAACGTATCTTCGACACCAAAATGTGGCGGGCGGATCAGCCGCTGCGAGTGGTCCTCATCGGCACCGACTTCGAGGTGCGCGTGTGGGAGACGCTGTTGAAAATCCCGATGGGCCGGGCGGTCTGCTACTCGGATATCGCTTCCAGCATCAATAGTCCCAAAGCATCGCGTGCGGTCGGCGCGGCGGTCGGAAAGAACCCGATCTCGTTCGTGGTGCCCTGCCATCGCGCGTTGGGCAAAGGCGGAGCGCTGACCGGCTACCATTGGGGCATCACCCGCAAGCAAGCGATGATCGGGTGGGAAGCCGGGCAGGTTGGACTGCACTGATATTTCTGCCGATCGCGCGCTACCGATCGAGCCGTTTCCACATGATCGCGGTGTCGCAGAGCCGACCGTCGGGAAACATAGCATAGTCCGGCACCAGCCCGGTTTGGGTCCAGCCACCGCGCAAATACAGGCGGTGGCCGTTTTCCCCCGGAACCGTGTCCAGCACCAGCAGCCAACGCCTTTTGCGCCGGGCTTCCTCCTCGGCCCGCGCCATCAAGGCGGCTCCTACCCCGTGGCCCCGCGCCGATCGATGCACCAGCAATTTCATGATCTCGGCGCGATGCGGCTGATTGGGCGGCGTGTTCAGTCCGAGCTGAACGGTCCCGACAATCCTGCCGTCGAGCTTTGCCGCAAGCAAAACCACGTCGCCCGAGGCAACGGAAGCGGCGGCCTTTCGGAAGAACGCGAATGCCTGATCGTGCGAAAACGGCGACATGAAGCTGACGCTTGCCCCGCCTGCGACGCAATCGACCAGCACATCCGCCAATTGCCTCAGTGCGGTTTCTCCGACCGGCGCGTCGAGAGAAACGATCTCAGCCTTGGCGCTCACGCTGCAAGATCGAGCTTCGAGGCGACCGTGGCGTCATCATTGAGGCGGTAGATGATCGGCACTCCGGTGGCGAGTTCTCGGGCCAGAATCCCCTCGGGCGACAGCTTTTCCAGCACCATGATCAGGGCGCGCAGCGAATTGCCGTGGGCGGCAACCAGCGTCCGCTCGCCGCGAAGAACGCAGGGCAGGATCTCCTGGACGTAATAAGGGAGCGTTCGGGCCAGGGTATCCTTGAGGCTTTCACCGCCGGGCGGCGCCACATCGTAGGAGCGCCGCCAGATATGCACCTGTTTCTCGCCCCATTTGCTGCGGGCGTCATCCTTGTTCAGGCCGGAAAGATCGCCGTAGTCGCGCTCGTTCAGCGCCAGATGCTTGCGCACGGGAATCCCGCTCTGGCCGAGTTCGGCCAGCGTCAAATCCAGCGTGTGCTGCGCGCGCTTGAGCACCGAGGTAAAGGCGATGTCGAAGGTCAGGCCTTGCGCCTTCAGCTTGCGTCCGGCTTCCCTCGCCTCCGCGATCCCCTGCTCGGTAAGATCTGGATCCTTCCAGCCGGTGAACAGGTTTTTCAGATTCCATTCGCTCTGGCCGTGACGCACGAGCACGAGAAGACGGTCACTCATTTCTTCAATTCCGATCGGGATGTCTGCCGCGCCATGTTCAGAAGTCACGCAGCCCGAGCACGTCGGCCATCGAATACAGCCCCGGCTTCTGACGGCGCGCCCACAGCGCGGCTTTTATCGCGCCCTGGGCAAACATGGTCCGGTCTTCGGCCCGGTGTGTCAGTTCGATCCGTTCCATGGGCCCCGCGAAGATCACGGTATGATCCCCGGTGACGGAGCCGCCGCGCAATGACGCAAAGCCGATATCGCCGGACCGTCGCGCCCCGGTTTGCCCGTCCCGGCCTCGCGCGGAGTGCTGGTCCAGCGAGACCTTGCGCCCGGACGCCGCGGCTTCCCCCAACATCAATGCCGTGCCGGACGGCGCGTCGATCTTGGCGCGGTGGTGCATCTCCAGGATTTCGATATCGAAGCCCTGATCCAGCGATTGCGCGACGCGCTTGACCAGAGCCGCCAGAAGATTGACCCCGAGGCTCATATTACCCGATTTCACGACGATGGCGCGCGAGGTAACACTCTTGATCACGGCATCATCGGAAGCGGAGAGCCCGGTGGTGCCGATCACGTGAACAAGACCGCGCTCGGCGGCGATCGCAATATTGGCGATGGTGGCGCCGGGCACGGTGAAGTCGATGATGCCATCGGCATTCGCCGACAGAGACCATAGGTCCGCCGACAGCTTGACGCCGTTGGCGGGAAGGCCCGCGAGCACACCGGCGTCTTTTCCCAGCAGTTCAGAACCTGGTGCTTCCAAGGCGCCGGTAATGACGGCGCCTTCGCTTTCTGAAATCACGCGCGTCAGCGCGCGGCCCATGCGGCCGCCGGCCCCTGCAACGATCAAGCGCATGTCGGACATTTTTCAAGCTCCCCTTGCCGTATAGCCGGGGCAGGCCAGTCGGGCAACCGAGCAGGCTGTTCGAGACTACGGCTGCGGCCCGTCATAGCCTTCTAAAATGACGAGGTCGCCTTCCGAATGGGGCGTGCGGATCGCGACCAGGCGCGCATATTCCGGCGAATTGTAACAGGCCAGCGCGGTTTCATAGTCCTTGAACTCCAGCACCACGTTGCGCGACCTCGACGAACCTTCCTTGGCCTCGAATCGGCCGCCGCGCGTCAGAAATTTCGCGCCATACTTGTTGAACACAGCCCCGTTCTGGGCGACGTATTCCTTGTATCCGTCCATGTTGTGTACGTCGATGCGCGCCACCCAGTAGCCTTTTGCCATCTGTTGTTCCTCCGGGGTTTACATTGTTCACGCCAAAGCCAACGCGATCTCATCGTGGATTGCCTCGGCCGCGGCTTTCGGATCGGCGGCTTCTATCACCGGCCGCCCGACCACGAGATAATCGGATCCGGCGGCGATGGCTCGCGTTGGCGTCATGATTCGCTTTTGATCCCCCAACGCTGTTCCAGCCGGCCGGATCCCGGGCGTCACGAGAACCATCTGGTGACCGACAATCCTGTGCAGGCTTGCCGCCTCTTCCGCTGAACATACCAGGCCGTCGACACCCATGACCTGCGCCTGCCGTGCGCGCGCTTCCACCAGTTCAGCCACCGCCAGGCGGTAACCGGCAGCGTGCAGATCGCCGTCGTCATAGGAAGTTAATACCGTGACCGCGAGGATGCGCAGGTCCGATCCGCTTCGCGCCTCCACCGCCGCCTTCATCGTTTGCGGGTAGCCGTGCACGGTCAGGAAGGTCGCGCCAAGCCTGGCGATGTTTTCGACCCCCCGTGCGACAGTATTGCCGATGTCGTGCAATTTGAGATCGACGAACACTTTCTTGCCAGCGTCCGTTAGCTGCCGGACCAGCGGCAAGCCTCCGGCGTAAGCGAGCTGATAGCCGATCTTGTAGAACGTCACGGCCTCGCCGAGCCGCGCGACCATGGCTTCGGCCGCATCGACGCTTGCCAGATCGAGCGCCACAATCAGGCGGTCGCGTGAAGCGGTAACCGAAGATTGCATGTCAGCTCACCTTATGCGTTGCGAATGGTCGATCAATTGCCGCACCATGGCGCCTAGCGCTTCGACATCGGCGGGATGCTTCAGCCTGTCCCTATCGTCATAGGCTTCGGCCGCGAACGAAAGCGCGACCTGATTGGGAATAACTGTCGCGTGACAGGCGGCTAAAATCAGCCGCAGCGCCGACAGGGACCGGCTGCCGCCGAAGCGGCTGTCGGACGCGGCTGCGATGGCGAAGGCGCGCTCGCGAAACACCTGACCGCGACTTTCGTGAGCATCCTGGACCCGTGTTACCCAGTCGATGGTATTCTTGACCAGCGGTGGCACGGAGGAATTGTACTCGGGGGTGACGATCAGGACCCCATCATGTGCACCGATCAGGCGCTTGAGGTTGACCGCGTTCTTCGGCACGCCGGATCTGGATTGAAGATCGCCATCATAAATCGGAAGCGGAAAGTCGGCGAGAGAAATGCGCGTGACCTCCGCGCCGGCTTGGGCGAACTCGTAGGCGGCCGCCGCCGCAAGCCGCGCATTGAGCGAGCCGGTACGAAGCGAACCGGGGACTACCAGAATTTTCGGTGCGAACATGTCAATCGCGTTCAGGACCTTCCCGCGGAATGCACGCAGGAATTATCAGCCCTTGCGATACACCCAGACACGCGCCGGCGGAAGGTTCATCCAGATGCGCTCGGAGGCTTCTGTGGAAACGCCCGGCAGCGATTTCGGAATTGGCGGCGCTACCGAATAAGTGAACTGCACGAATGGCGCGCCGGGCGCGAGTGCACCGAAAGCGTCGCGGATCAGCTTCAGCCGGGTCAGCATCGGCTTGGTAACGAGCGGCAAGCCGGAGACTACCGCCGCCGCCGGGGCACCCAGCACGTTTCGCAGCGAGTCTCGCAACGTATAGGCGTCACCCTGCACTACCTTGGCATGCGGATACCTGTCGCGCAGCAGCGCGCAAAAGCTCGGATTGTATTCGACCAGCACAAGACGCTTCTGATCCACGCCGTGATCGATCAAGGCGCTGGTGATCGCACCGGTTCCCGGCCCGAGTTCGACCACCGGCCCCAACGAATTGATGTCGACATACTGGGCCATCGTGCGCGCCAGCAGCCGTCCGGACGGCATGACGGCGCCCATGTGAATCGGCTTCTCCATCCATGAACGGAGAAAGCGAACCTCGTCGTCGAGACGAAGAGGCTTCTTCAACTTCAACGCACGGACGGACGATTGCAATGGCATGTCGCTACCAGGCGGGACCGCTACGCGAGCGGTGTCAGAAAATAGTCATAAAGAGGTATAGGTCGCTGGCGACACGGTCAAGCCGGACACCGGTCCGGCACGTTCGCGAAAGCTCGAGCGATTCAGCGTTAAAACTATGCCGTGCCAAGGGTTTTTGCAGCGGTCCGAAACCACGTAAGCTTTTGCATTGCGGCTCTAGGAAGTCGCACGGCTACCGAAAAAATCCTTGACCTTGGTAAAGAAACCCGCCGCTTCCGGTTGAGTTGCGCCCGAGGATAGTTTTTCGAACTCGGCGAGCAATTCCTGCTGCTTCTTGGTGAGGTTCTGGGGCGTCTCGACGACGACCTGAACATACATGTCGCCGGTCTGCCGCGAACGCAGCACCGGCATCCCTTTCGATGCGATGCGGAAGCGCCGGCCGGACTGGGTTCCCGATGGAATCTTTACCTTTGTCTTGCCCTTGTCGATGGTCGGCACCTCGAATTCGCCGCCCAGCGCTGCGGCGACCATCGAGATCGGCACGCGGCAATGCAGATCGGCGCCGTCGCGCTGGAAGAACTCGTGCGTGACGAGCGAAAGGAAGATGTAGAGATCGCCGGGCGGGCCGCCGCGAACACCTGCCTCGCCCTCACCGGCAAGACGGATGCGGGTTCCGTCTTCCACGCCTTGTGGAATATTGACCGACAAAGTTCTGTCACGCGTCACCCGGCCGGAGCCCGTGCATGACGGGCAGGGATCTTCGATCATCTGGCCACGGCCCTGACAGCCCGGGCAGGTTCGCTCGAGTGTGAAGAAGCCCTGCGCCTGCCGCACCCTGCCGGCGCCGCCGCACATCGAGCAGGTCTTCGGCTTGGTGCCGGCCTTGGCGCCGGTCCCCGAGCAGGATTCGCAGGTGACGGATACCGGGATTTCAATCTGGGCGGTCTTGCCGAAATACGCCTCTTCGAGCGTGATTTCCATGTTGTAGCGCAGGTCCGCGCCGCGCTCGCGCCCGCCGCCGCGTCCGCGTTGCCCGGCCATGCCGAACAGGTCTTCGAAGATGTCGGAAAAGGACGAAGCAAAACCGGCGCCAAACCCTGGACCGCCGCCTCCACCCATTCCCTGTTCGAATGCGGCATGACCGAAGCGGTCATAGGCTGCGCGCTTGTCGCCGTCCTTGAGAACCTCGTAGGCCTCGTTGATTTCCTTGAAACGCATCTCGCTGGCGGCATCGCCCGGATTCTTGTCCGGGTGCCACTTCATCGCAAGCTTGCGAAACGCCGCCTTGAGCTTCGACTCGTCAGCGTTGCGATCGACCTCAAGGGTTTCGTAGTAGCAGCGCTTCGTGGACATCCTTCAAACCCGCCCGAGTCCTCATTCCGAAGGAATGCGTGTGAAACAATGCAGCCTTCGGCCCAACGAAAAATGACCCCCACTCCTAGAGACGCCGCTTTGCGTTCTCGTCAGAATGAGGGTCATGATCACCCGCCGATCAAGCAGACTTCTTGTTGTTCTTTTCGTCGTCGACCTCGGTAAATTCCGCGTCGACCACATCGTCCTTTGCCGCGTCCTTGGCCGCATCGCTCTCGGCCTGCTGCTTGTACATGGCCTCGCCGAGCTTCATGGAAGCCTGCGCCACAGTGTTGGTCTTGGCCTTGATCGCCTCGGCATCGTCGCCCTTCAGCGCTTCCTTCAGGTCGCTGACCGCGTCCTCGATCGCGCGGCGCTCGGTTTCGCCGATCTTCGAGCCGTGCTCGGCCAGCGCCTTCTCGGTTGAGTGCACCAGCGCATCGGCGTGGTTCTTGGCGTCTACCGCCTCGCGGCGTTTCTTGTCCTCGGCTGCATTGGCCTCGGCGTCCTTGACCATCTTCTGGATGTCGGCTTCCGACAAACCGCCCGATGCCTGGATCCGGATCTGCTGTTCCTTGCCGGTCGCCTTGTCCTTTGCCGAGACGTTGACGATGCCGTTGGCATCGATGTCGAACGTGACTTCGATCTGCGGCATGCCGCGCGGCGCCGGAGGAATTCCCATCAGGTCGAACTGACCGAGCACCTTGTTGTCGGCCGCCATTTCACGCTCGCCCTGAAACACCCGGATCGTGACCGCGTTCTGGTTGTCCTCGGCCGTTGAGAACACCTGGCTCTTTTTGGTCGGGATCGTGGTGTTGCGATCGATGATGCGGGTGAACACGCCACCCAGCGTCTCGATGCCAAGCGACAGCGGAGTAACGTCGAGCAGCAGCACGTCCTTGACATCGCCCTGCAGCACGCCTGCCTGAATAGCCGCGCCGATGGCGACGACTTCGTCAGGATTGACGCCCTTGTGCGGCTCTTTGCCGAAGAACTGCTTCACCACTTCCTGTATCTTCGGCATCCGGGTCATGCCGCCGACCAGAACCACTTCCCCGATTTCACCCGCGGTGAGGCCCGCATCCTTTAGCGCTTTGCGGCAGGGCTCGATGGTCTTGTCGACGAGATCCTGAACCAGCGCCTCGAACTTGGCACGGGTCAGTTTCATGGTCAGATGCTTCGGGCCGGACTGATCGGCCGTGATGAACGGCAGATTGATTTCCGTCTGCGTGGTCGAGGACAGCTCGATCTTGGCCTTTTCGGCGGCCTCCTTCAGGCGCTGCAAGGCCAGCTTGTCGCTGCGCAGGTTGATGCCCTGCTCCTTCTGGAATTCATCCGCCAGATAATTGACCAGACGCATGTCGAAATCTTCGCCGCCAAGGAAGGTGTCGCCATTGGTCGACTTCACTTCGAAAACGCCGTCGCCGATCTCAAGGATCGATATGTCGAAGGTACCACCGCCCAGGTCGTACACCGCGATGGTGCCGACTTTGGTCTTGTCCAAGCCGTAAGCCAGCGCAGCCGCGGTCGGCTCATTGATGATGCGCAGCACTTCGAGACCGGCGATCTTGCCGGCGTCCTTGGTGGCCTGACGTTGCGCGTCGTTGAAATAGGCGGGAACGGTGATGACGGCCTGATCGACCTTCTGCCCGAGATGTGCTTCCGCGGTCTCTTTCATCTTCTGCAGGATGAAAGCGGAAATCTGCGAGGGCGAGTAGGTTTTGCCGTCGGCCTCCACCCAGGCATCGCCGTTGGATGCCTTGACGATCTTGTAGGGGACAAGCTTCTTGTCTTTTTCGACCATCGGATCGTCGTAGCGGCGGCCTACGAGCCGCTTGACGGCGAAGAAGGTGCGTTCGGGATTGGTCACTGCCTGGCGCTTCGCCGGCTGACCGACAAGGCGCTCGCCGTCGTCGCTGAAGGCGACGATCGAGGGGGTCGTCCGCATGCCCTCGGCGTTTTCAATGACTTTTGCTGTCTTGCCATCCATTACGGCGACGCACGAATTGGTGGTGCCGAGATCGATCCCAATGACCTTTCCCATGGTCCTTATGTCCTTCTATTTGCGGCAGGTTGGCTGGGCCCTGACGGCGCACCAATCCAGACCCCCAAAGATCAAATGCTCGCGTATTGCGACGGTTAGCCTCATATAGGAGGGGGGTGTTGGCCCGCAAGGACCGGGACGCAACGTTCGCCCACGAAAACATCGATGTTTGAAAGAGGACGCGCCGGGCCACCTGCGCGCCCACACTCCCCTCGCTTGATCTGGTAACCGCTAACTGTCGACCGTGAATTGGCCGGCATCGTCGTTCGTTTCACAGGGATGATTGCCGCGACGTCGCTTCGTGTCGAAGTGTGCTCTTCCCGCTGCCAGTTCTGACGAGCAACGCAAACGACTCGCGTTTCTCTGCGGAACCTGCCGGGCGGTCAGGATCGTCCCAAAACGCGCCATCACGGGCCCGAATCCACCTCCGAGCTGCGGGTTTTGCAAACGGAAGAGACTGTCGCCACAAGGCCAAAACCGCTAGAATCGCGTAACCAACCCGCCCTGTCGACGGCTCGCAAGCCCGAGGGCACCGAAAGCCTCCATGCAAACCGACAGAAAAAACATGAAGACTGTTCGCCTCCTCGTCGCCGCTGCGCTGCTTGTCGGAATTGCCCGCCCTGCACTATCGGCCGAGACGGTTTTTCCAGCGGGCATGCGGGTCGGCCTGACGCCTCTCGTCGGTCTTTCCCGCGCGAAATCATTCGTCGGATTCGAAACCGACGATCAGGGCGTCAAGGTATTCGTGACCGAGCTGCCGGCCCAGGCATATGGCGAGGTCATGAACGCGTTCAAGGCCAATCCGGGCGGCGCCGGCGGCGTCAAGCCCGACAGCATCGAGACCTCGGCCGGACTTGCCTACTACACCACTGAATCCGGCAAGGACGGAGCCACCAATGTGCGGCGCTATTCGATGATCCTGCCGGGCGGCACATTCTCCGGCTACATCGCCGTGCAGGTGCCCGATAACGCCACGAAAATATACACCGACGACGCCGTGCGCCAAATGTTCGCGTCCGCAGTGATCCGCAAGGACGTGCCGCTGGACGAGCAACTCGGGCTGATGCCGTTCAAGGTCGGCGAGCTCAGCGAGTTCAAAAACGTGCGCACCCTGGCGCCAGGTGCGGCGATCCTTTTAGCGGATGGCGACGAGGCGACGGGATTCGAGGCGGCGCCGTTCATGATGATCGGCGTCATCGCATCCACCCCGGCGCAAGCCGGCGATCGCGGCCGATTTGCTCAGCAGGCGGCCACCACCGTTCCGGGCGTCCGCGACGCACGCATCACCATGTCCGAGCCGATCCGTATCGACGGCAGCCCCGGGTATGAAACGCGCATGGATGCGACCAGCGGCAAAGACAGTACCTCGGTCACGATCGTGCAATGGCTGCGATTCGGCAGCCAAAGCACGTTGCGCTTAGTCGGAAGCGCGCCGCGCGACACCTGGACAACAGCATTTCCACGCTTCCGCGCGGTGCGTGACGGGATTCAGCCGCGCAGTTAGCTCTCAAAAATTTCGCGGACGCTGGCGGCCGACACGATGAGGCGGCCTCTTGCTCAGCTTTCGACCGCCTTGGCTTCAGCCTTCGCGCCACCTTTCGACACCGCGACCAGCGCTGGCCTCAGCACGCGGTCGCCGATCATGTAACCGGCCTGCACGACCTGGACCACGGTGCCTGGGGGGACCGAAGGATCTGGTACTTCGTACATCGCCTGCTGAAAATTGGGATCGAACTTCTCGCCCGATGGATCGAATCGCTTCACGCCGTTTTTTTCAAGCGTGTTGAGCAGCGAACGCTCGGTCAGTTCGACGCCCTCGATCAGCGCCTTCAGCCCGGGATCGGCCGCCGCTTTGGCTTCGGCCGGAAGCGCATCGAGCGCACGCTGCAGGTTATCGGCAATGTCCAGTACGTCGCGCGCGAAACCGGAAATGCCATAGGTACGCGCATCCGCCACCTCGCGCGTGGTGCGCTTGCGGAGATTTTCCATTTCCGCCAGCGTGCGCAGCATCTTGTCGCGCGCTTCGGCGGCTTCCTTGGCGAGCGCCTCGGCCGAGCCCTCTTCCGGATCGTCGGGCATGATGTAAGGCTTGGAGACGACGGGCTCCGGTCCTTGCGCCGGGTTCACCGGTTCATCATTCTGCCGGTCGGAATCGGTCATGGACTGTCCTCTTGAAATCGCATCGGGGAATGGGGCGTTCTGGCCGGGATATCGTGCTTTAGGCGCGGAAAATCAAGCGGCCTGCCGATCGCGCAAGGCTGGCGCAGCCGGCTTTGGACGCGTGCAACGCAGGCGAATCGACGGGTCCAAAGCAAACCGCGGCCCGGTGCGAGCGTCATCCGCCAAGGATGCGGCTGACGATGCGCGCGGCGTAGTCGACCGTCGGAATCACCCTTGCATAGTTGAGCCGCGTCGGCCCGATCACCCCGAGCACTCCGACGATATGACCGGCGGCATCGCTGTACGGCGCGATGATGGTGGACGAGCCCGACAACGAGAACAGCTTGTTCTCCGAGCCGATGAAAATCCGCACCCCTTCAGCGCGTTCGGCGCGGCCCAGTAGATCGATGACGCCGCGCTTGGTCTCGAGATCGTCGAACAGCAATCGCACACGCTCCAGATCCTCGAGCGCGTGCAGGTCTTCCAGCAGATTGGCGTGACCGCGAACGATGAGCTGGCGATCGTCGCTTTCGCCGCCGGACCAGCTCGCGATACCTGCGGAGATGACCTTCTGCGTAAGCTGATCGAGTTCGGCGCGGCTCTGCGTCAACGCGGTTTCAAGCTCGAGACGCGCTTCGGCCAAGGTCCGCCCACGAATGCGGGAGTTGAGAAAATTGCTCGCTTCGGTCAGCGCGGAGGAGGGGACTCCGGTCGGCAGCGTGAGCACCCGGTTTTCGACCTGGCCGTCCTCGCCCACCAACACCACCAGCGCCCGTTCCGGCTCCAGCCGGACGAATTCGATGTGCTTCAGCCGGGAATTCGATTTGGCTGTCAGCACCACCGCCGCGGCCCGGGTCAGCCCGGACAGGCGCGTCAAGGCCTCGCCGAGCGCGGCTTCGACCGACTGGGCCTTGCCGACGGAGGCAAGCTGGGTCTGGATCGACTGCCGCTCCGGCTCGGTGAGATCGCCCACCTGCATCAGCGCATCGACAAAGAAGCGCAACCCGAATTCGGTGGGTAGCCGGCCCGCCGAGGTGTGGGGGGCGTAGATCAGGCCGAGTTGCTCCAGGTCGGCCATCACGTTGCGCACCGAGGCGGGCGACAGCGGAACCGAGATCAGGCGCGAGATGTTGCGCGAGCCGACGGGCTCGCCGGTCGCGAGATAGCTCTCCACGATCTGGCGAAATATCTCGCGGGAGCGCTCGTTGAGCTGGGCGAGCCCAGCGGCCGGCGCGATCAGACCAACGGGATCGGGTTGAGCCACGACTTACTCCTTCAAAGCTGCCCTAATCTGTCGATCCAGCCCCGCCGTTACAAGCGCGCATTCGCCGAAGTAGCTGGCCAAAAGCCTTGCCGCTGCTCGTTCGCCCACCTAAAAGCACCGCGAGCCATCCCCTTTGCCCTTTTCCGGAGGATTCCCATGCGCCCAAGCCGTCGAGCGCCGGATGAACTGCGCGCCGTGTCGCTGGAGCGCGGCGTCGTCAAGTATGCCGAGGGCTCCTGTATGGTCAAATTCGGCGATACCCATGTGCTGGTGACGGCCACCCTCGAGGAAAGATTGCCTCCCTGGCTTAAGGGCCAGGGTCGCGGCTGGGTCACGGCCGAGTACGGCATGCTGCCGCGGGCGACGCTGGAACGCACCCGGCGCGAGGCCGCCGCCGGCAAGCAAAATGGCCGCACCGTCGAGATCCAGCGCCTGATCGGCCGCTCGCTGCGCGCCACCCTGGATCTGCAGGCGCTGGGTGAGCGCCAGATCACCGTGGATTGCGACGTGCTGCAGGCCGATGGGGGAACGCGCACGGCCTCGATCACCGGTGCCTGGGTGGCGCTCGCCGACTGCATTGGCTGGATGAAGACGCGCAACATGGTGAAGGGCAACGTGCTGCGGGACAACGTGGCCGCGATCTCCTGCGGCATATTCAATGGAACGCCGGTGCTCGACCTCGATTATGCCGAGGATTCGGAAGCCGACACCGACGCCAATTTCGTCATGACGGGTGAGGGCCGAATCATCGAGGTGCAGGGCACCGCGGAAAAGACCCCGTTCACGCAGGATGAATTCCTCGCCTTGATGGCGCTGGCCCGCAAAGGCGTGGGCCGGCTGGTCGACCTGCAGAAGATGGCCGTGGCGTGATTTGGAGCGGGCTCTCAGTAGCCCGGATCAAGAGAGCACATGCATCGTCGAATCACAGGCAAGCTGGTGATAGCGACCCACAATCCCGGCAAACTCGTCGAGATGCGCGAGCTGTTGGCGCCTCACGGGGTCGAGGCGATCTCCGCCGAAGCGCTCGGGCTCGCCGAGCCTGACGAGACCGGTGATACCTTTCGCGCCAATGCCCGTATCAAGGCCATCGCAGCGGCAAATGCCACGCGGCTTCCGGCATTCGCCGACGACTCGGGACTGGCGGTCGAGGCGCTCGATGGCGCGCCCGGGATTTTTTCCGCCCGCTGGGCCGGCCCTTCCAAGGATTTTAGCGCGGCGATGACGCGGATCGAACGCCTGCTCGCCGAGCGCGGCGCCACCGAGCCGTCGCAGCGCGGGGCGCATTTCGTCTCCGCGCTTTGCGTGGCCTGGCCGGACGGTCATCTGGAAGAAGTCGAGGCGCGCGTCGACGGCACGCTGGTCTGGCCGCCACGGGGCAGCGCCGGCTTCGGCTACGATCCGGTGTTCATGCCCGATGGACACGCCCGCACTTTCGGTGAGATGACGAGCATCGAGAAGCACGGCTTGCCGCCCTTGGGCCTCGGGCTGTCACATCGCGCCCGCGCGTTCGCCAGGCTGGCGGAGATCTGCCTTGACTAGCGCCAACCCGACGCCCTTGCCTCAAGCGGGACAGAACGAGCGCCAGGCATTCGGCGTTTACGTGCATTGGCCGTTCTGCCTGTCGAAATGTCCTTATTGCGATTTCAACAGTCATGTCCGGCATGCCCCTGTCGACGAGGAGCGTTTCGCACGCGCGTTCACCCGCGAAATCGAGAATACCGCCGCGCGCGCCCCGGGCAGGGAAGTGTCGTCGATTTTTCTGGGCGGCGGCACGCCGTCGCTGATGCGGCCGCAGACCGTCGGCGCGATTCTGGATTCGATCGGCAAGCACTGGCGCGTCGCGGCCGATGTCGAGGTCACGCTGGAAGCCAACCCCACCAGCGTCGAAGCCACGCGGTTCAATGGGTATCGCGCGGCCGGCGTCAATCGGGTTTCGCTCGGCGTGCAGGCGCTGGACGACGTCTCGCTGAAGGCGTTGGGCCGGCTGCACAGCGCCCGCGAGGCATTGGATGCGGTCGCGATCGCGCGCAAGGCGTTCGATCGATATTCGTTCGATCTGATCTACGCCCGTCCTGACCAGACCCCGCGGATGTGGACCAATGAACTGAAAATCGCGATCGCCGAAGCCGCCGAGCATCTGTCGCTGTATCAACTCACGATCGAGGAGGGCACGCCTTTCTTCGCGCTGCATGCTGCGGGAAAGCTAGTGACCCCCGACGAATCTCTGGCGCGCGTGCTGTACGACGTGACCCAGGAGGTTTGCGCCGCGCATGGACTGGGGGCCTACGAGATTTCCAATCACGCGCGCGCGGGCGCGGAATGCCGGCACAATCTGGTTTACTGGCGCGGCGAGGAATATGCAGGAATCGGTCCTGGCGCCCACGGGCGGCTCGATATCGGTGGCGTCCGGCACGCGATCGCTACCGAAAAGCGCCCCGAGGCCTGGCTGATGCGCGTCGAAGCCAACGGGCATGGTGTGGTCACCGACGATCCCCTCAACAGCGAAGAACGCGCAGATGAGTTTTTGCTGATGGGATTGCGGCTGGCCGAGGGCATCGATCCCCAACGCTATCAGGCGCTGTCGGGCCGCGCGCTCGACCCGCGTCGGATCGCGGTGCTGCGTGAAGAAGGCGCGATAGCGGTGGATGAAAACGGCCGGCTGCGCGTCACCCAGGCCGGATTTCCGGTCCTCGATGCCGTGGTTGCCGATCTCGCTGCGTAGGTTCAAGACGAGCGCCTGCGCCAAACCAGCACCCGCATCACGACAGAATTCAGGCCCCAAAACTCTTCGGCGAGCCCGCTACTGGGACGCCGCCGCCCGATCCGATGCGCATCACGGCCAGCCCGCGCTCGTTGGTTCCGTCGGGACGAAAACGAAATAGTCCATCGATCCCGGCAAAGCCGGACGGATTGGTCAGGACCTCCGGCGAGAAGCGTTGCGGGCCTTGGGTCCGGCCCAACGCGGCGACCAATGCGACGGCATCGTAGGCGAGCGTCGCGGTTCGCACCGGATCGGCGCCGAACCTGGCGCGGTAGCGACCCGAGAAGTTTTTGAAGCCGGAAGGATCCGGGGCGGCATAGAGACCGCCCTGCACCATCGGCGCCGCATACACCCGCGGATTGTCCCACAGGCCAGTGCCGAGTAGCTGGATGTTCTTGAGGTTGGCGCCGGCAGCCGTCAACGCGTCCGCCACCGCAATCACCGACTCGCCGTCATCGGCGATGAAGAGCGCATCCGCCGAGCCGAGCGCCTGCGCCACCGTGCGCGCCGCCGTGGCGCGATCGGCGCCATACTTCTCGAACGCGACGATGCGGCCCCCGCGACGGCCGACCGCCTGCTTGAAGCTCGCCTCCACGACGTTGCCGTACGCGTTTTCGGGCAACAATGCCGCGAACGATCGCTTCCCGGCACCGGCCGAGTATTCGACGATCCGGTTGACGTCGGACTCCGGCAGGAAGCTGAGCAGATAGACGCCGCGGCCCGCCACGCTGGAATCCGTCGAGAACGCCATGACCGAAACACCGCGCGCGCGCGCTAGTTGGGCCGTTCCCGGCACCGAGGCCGCAAACAGGGGACCCAGGATGATCTCGGCGCCTTCGTCGAGGGCCTGCTGCGTGCCCTGCTGTGCGCCTTGCGGACTGCCGCCGTCATCCTTGATCAGGAGCTGGAGATTCGGATTCTGGAATTCCGCCAGCGCCATCTCGGCGGCATTTTTCATCGACTGTGCCGCAACGCCGGCATTCCCGGACGCCGACAGCGGCAGGATCAATCCGACCTTCACCTGCCCGGTGCCGACGGCGAGGGGTTCCTGCGGTGTACCCGAAGGGCCGGACGGCGACGATGGACCCGAGAGCTGGTTAAGGCTCTGCTGAAAGCCCGAGCATGCCCCAAGCAGCGGCGCGCCGAGGATCAGTCCGACCGCCGTGCGGCGGGTCGCCCCGGATGCCTTCGACTTGGGTTTAAGCGGCCCCACCATCAGATCTCTTTTTTGACCGAGCAGTCGGCCACACCATCCATCCTGCCCAGGGATCAGGACGGCGGATGAGGCATATTAACCGAAACAAAAGGATTATGGCAGCACCGCGCGCCCCTCCCGGTGCGCTTTCCTAAGCTTTCTGCGGCACAGTACTGGCCAGCGCCCAGGCGGCGTGGCGTAAAACCCCCGATCCCGTTAGATTGCCGTTATGCGCGCAAAAGCTGCATCGACACACCGAGGTGAAAGTTCGGCGGAACCCGCGCCGCGTACATTTACCGTCGCCGGGCATGTGCTGACGGCGCCCAAGCCGGTTCCCGGGCTCCATCTGGTGGCCACGCCGATCGGCAATCTGGGCGACATCACCTTGCGCGCGCTGGAAACCCTGGCCGGGGTCGACATCATCGCCTGCGAGGACACCCGCATCACCCGCCGGCTGACCGAGCGCTATTCCATCACCGCGGTGCTCAAACCCTATCACGAACACAACGCCGCGCTGGCCCGGCCGAAGATCCTGGAGAAGCTGGCGCAGGGCGCATCGATAGCGCTGGTGTCGGACGCCGGCACGCCGCTGATCTCGGACCCGGGTTTCAAGCTGGTGCGCGAGGTCTGCGCGGCAGGGCACCCGGTGATCGCTCTGCCCGGGCCGTCCTCTGTGCTCGCCGCCTTGTCGGTGGCGGCACTGCCCACCGACCGGTTTTTCTTTGATGGGTTCCTGCCGGTCAAGGAGACCGCCCGTCGCGCCCGGCTTTCCGAGCTCTCGCGGATCGATGCGACGCTTGTGTTGCTGGAATCGGGAAGTCGCGTACAGCAAACTCTTGCCGATCTGGCTGACATCATGCCGATGCGCGATGCCGCCATCTGTCGCGAAATGACGAAGATGCATGAGGACATCAGGCGCGCTTCGGTGTCCGAATTGGCGCGAGCGGCCGGCGCGCTGGAGACGCGCGGAGAATTCGTGCTGGTGATCGGGCCGCCCGCGGCCGATGCCCAAACCATGGGCGACGATGCACTGGACGAACTGCTGGCCTCATCGCTCCGACGCGACAGCGTCAAGGATGCCGTCGCGCATGCGATGGAAGTATCCGGGCGGCCGCGCCGCGAGATCTACAGCCGCGCCCTCGAACTCGCCAAGGAATTGGGTGAAAAAGGCAAGCATGGCGAAGAGTGCAAGCATGGCCAAGAGTAACGGTGTGATTCCGCCCGAGAAGATCGCCAAACTTCCCTCGGCGGCGCGGGTCGCGGCATTTCAGACCGGCCTTTCAGCGGAGAGCCGCGCCGCCGCTTTTCTGATCGCAAAAGGCTACCGCATCCTCGCCAAGCGTTTCCGTACGCGCTACGGCGAGATCGACATCGTCGCACGGCGGCGCAACTTGCTCGCGTTCATCGAGGTCAAGGCCCGCGCAACGCTTGACGAGGCGGCCTACGCAGTGACCACGCGCCAGCAAGCGCGCATCATCGAGGCTGCGCAGGCCTGGCTGGTTGCGCACCCCGAACATGCCGACTTCGAATTGCGTTTCGACGCCATGCTGATCGCGCCGCGACATCTGCCGCGACATCTGCAGGCGGCGTTTGACGCCAGCACCTGATTCATTTGCTCCATTCGCCTTACCAAAGCAACTCGCGGACAAGCCCATGAAATTGAACGTAGCCGTCCAGATGGATCCGATCGCCCGCATCAACATACGCGGCGACTCGACTTTCGCGCTGCTGCTGGAAGCCCAGAAGCGGGGCCACGCTCTTTCTTACTACACCCCCGACAAGCTCTCGCTGCGGGGCGAGGAAGTGGTCGCGCCGGTTCAGCTTCTCAGCGTTCGTGACAACCCCGGCGATCACTTCACCCTCGGAGAGCCGCGGCGCCAGCCGCTGACCGGCTTCGACGTCGTGCTATTGAGGCAGGACCCGCCGTTCGATCTCGCCTACATCACCTCGACCCATCTTCTCGAGCGGATTCACCCCAAGACTCTGGTGGTGAACAACCCGGCCAGCGTGCGCAACGCGCCGGAAAAGATATTCGTGATGGACTTCCCGCAATTGATGCCGCCAACCCTGATCACCAGGGATCTCGATGAGATCAACGCGTTCCGTAACGAGCACGGCGCGGTGGTGATGAAGCCGCTGCACGGCCACGGCGGCGCGGCGGTGTTCCGCGTGATGCCGCAGGACATGAACTTCGGTTCGCTGTTCGACATGTTTTCGGTGACGTTCCGCGAACCTTGGGTGGTTCAGCGCTTTCTCCCGGAGGTCAAGCACGGCGACAAGCGCATCATCCTGGTCGAGGGTGAATTTGCCGGCGCGGTCAACCGCGTGCCGGCCAGCGATGACCTGCGCTCCAACATGGTGCGCGGCGGCGCCGCCGAGGCGACCGACCTCACTCCACGCGAGCGCGAGATCTGCGAAGTGCTGGCGCCCGCGCTGCGCGAACGCGGGCTGATGTTTGTCGGCATCGATGTCATCGACGGATACCTGACCGAGATCAACGTCACCTCGCCCACCGGCATTCGCGCAATCGCGCGGCTCGGCGGACCCGACGTGGCCGCGAAGATCTGGGACGGCATTGAGAAGAAGCGTGCCGGAGGCTGATTGGCAGCCTACAAACACCCTGCTTCTCAGTTGGCGGCGCGGCTTTCGAAAGTGGTCGCCTAGCGGAGGCTCAAGTGAAGCCGAGGCCGCAGAAGAAGACAATCCCTAGCTCATCGATCCCATCGCCAGCTCGCCGTCCTCGGGTCGGCGCTAAACGCGGTGGGGCCAAAGGCAAGTGATTTCGCGGGATTTTCGCAGATCGCGCGAACACCCGATTTGCTGAAATGAAACGTCCATGTCTCTTCCGCAAATCTCTGCGCCGAGATCAGGACGGCTGGTGAAAGCAACGCCAAATTCGATCTTGATGATGGATCTCGCACGGATTCATATCTGATTGCCTCTATACCCGCGCTTCTGGCGGCGTCCGAAAACTCCAGGCATGCTGTATAGTCTGTCAGGTTTGTCCAAAGCGTCCGATCCCGATTGAGCGGAGGTGCGGTCAAGTCGACAGCCTTGCGGGTGTCGTATCCTGCGGCAAAAGCGCGATGGTCAATTGGATTAGCTGGCCAAGGGGTATCGGGAGATTCGGAAAAAATAGAAGCCGATAAAAAACTTTTTCGGCGACGGCGGTTTCCGATGACTCTGCGCCGTAGAAAACACCGGATGTAAAACCAGACCTTCTGAACCGAGAGTTCTGGGGGTACGGGCTGTAGCGAAACGGGGTAAACAACAGATAGTGCATGTCAGAACATTGTTCTGGGACACGCGGTTTGGTTGCTTCGATCAGATTTTCCAGGACCAGTTGTTCGGTAAGGGTGTCTGTCAGCTTTAGGGTCGATCCCTTGCTCTGGGACTCTACGACGCGCCAACATTCGCCGTCAGTATATGCTTTGGGAAACCGCTCGGAAGAGCTGCCGGAAGGGCCGTGCGACTATCCCGCGGGCCTCACTCGGACGGTTACGCTGGAAGAGACCGCCGGTGCGGTGAGCGCAGCGGCAGAGGTGCAAGGGCAAGAGCCCACTGTCCATGGACAAGCGCAGCGGAACCAGCAAGATGGCTCGGGCTAGGGAGCTTCCATGAGCATCGAGACGAGAACGTTGATCCTCAGACGGCCTACCCTGTCGGACGTTCCCGCCCTCTTCGAATTCCTCGGCGACCCCCACGCCATGCGGCACACGCACGTCGACGCCTCCCTTCGGCATTGTCGCCGCCGCGTGGCTGCTCACGAGTGGCGGCGTCGGCAAGACGGCTACGCGCCGTGGACGGTGGTCAGCAAGGCCAACGGTCGAATCATTGGGTGGGGCGGACTGTACGATGATCCGTTCGAACCCGGCTGGGGTGTGGAGGTGGGGTACTTCTTTCATCCGGCGGCTTGGGGGCGCGGGTACGCCACCGAGCTCGTGTCAGCCTGTCTAGCGACTGCCGACCATGAGCTGAGGCTCCCGATGGTCAGTGCATTCGCACATACCGAAAACACAGGCTCACGGCGCGTGCTGGAAAAGGCAGGATTCGAGGTAGTGCGGTTCGTGTCAGAGATGGATCGCCTTCTTTACCGGCGCTCTCGGCTCGCAGCTTACTTACAATGAAGTCCCCACACCCCACAGGTCATGGGGAGACCACCGCGGCCTTGGCCGGGCGGATGGCGGGGACGCGGCCTCTCGGGAGTCCCTTGTTCTCTCAATGTTCTTGCCACCCCTCGACCCTTCGGCTACCTTTGGTTGTGGAGGGGCGGCATGGTCCAGCGGGTATCCACGGTAGCGTTCGAGGGAATCGAGGCCCGCGCTGTTGACGTGCAGGTGCAGGTCGCGCCTGGGCTGCCTGCGTTTGCAATCGTCGGCCTGCCGGACAAGGCGGTTTCGGAGGCGCGCGAACGGGTGCGCTCGGCGCTGATCGCCTCCGGATTGGCGCTCCCGGCCCGGCGCATCACCGTCAATCTCGCGCCGGCCGATCTGCCCAAGGAAGGCAGCCATTATGACCTGCCGATCGCGCTCGGGCTGATGGCGGCGATCGGCGCTATCCCCGCCGATGCGCTTTCCGGTTTCACCGTCCTCGGCGAACTCGGGCTCGATGGCTCGATCGCGGCGGTGGCAGGCGCGCTGCCCGCGGCGATCGGCGCCAATTCGCGCGATGAAGGCCTGATCTGTCCCGCCGCCTGCGGCGCGGAAGCGGCGTGGGCCAGTCCGGACATCCAGATCATCGCGGCGAGTTCGCTCATTCAGATCGCCAACCATTTCAAGGGCACGCAAGTACTGTCGCGCCCTCAGCCAAAGGTGCACGCAGCCGAGGAAAACATGCTCGACCTGCGCGACATCAAGGGCCAGGAAAGCGCGAAGCGCGCGCTCGAGATCGCGGCTGCCGGCGGACATCACCTGCTGATGATCGGCTCCCCGGGCGCCGGCAAGTCCATGCTGGCGGCGCGACTGCCCTCGATCCTGCCGCCGCTGTCGCCATCCGAACTGCTCGAAGTATCCATGATCGCCTCGGTGGCGGGCGAGATCGAGGGCGGAGCGCTCACGGCGCGGCGGCCGTTCCGCAGCCCTCACCATTCCGCCAGCATGGCCGCGCTGACCGGCGGCGGCATGCGAGCGCGGCCCGGGGAAATCTCCCTGGCGCATCAGGGCGTGCTGTTCCTGGACGAACTGCCGGAGTTCGATCCGCGCGTTCTGGATTCGCTCCGCCAGCCGCTGGAAAACGGCGAGGTGTCGGTGTCCCGCGCCAATCACCGGGTCACCTATCCTGCCCGCTTCATGCTGATCGCGGCGATGAACCCGTGCCGTTGCGGCCATGCCTATGAGCCCGGCTACTCCTGCAAACGTGGAAGAATCGATCGCTGCACATCCGATTATCAGATGCGTATCTCCGGCCCGCTGATGGATCGCATCGATTTACGGATCGAAGTACCGGCCGTCACCGCCGCGGATCTGATCTTGCCGCCGCCCGCCGAGGGATCGGCGGAAGTCGCCGCGCGGGTTGCCGCGGCGCGCGCGATTCAGCTCAGGCGTTACGCCGCCGCCGGATTGCCGGATGTCCGCACCAATGCCGAAGCGCCGGCGTCAGTGCTGGAGACGATCGCGCAACCGGACGCTCACGGTTTGAAACTGCTGCGGGAAGCTTCCGAAACCATGCGGCTTTCGGCACGGGGCTATCATCGCGTGCTGCGCGTCGCGCGCACGCTCGCGGACCTCGATGGCTCCGAGAAAATCGGCCGGCTGCATCTGGCCGAAGCCTTGTCCTACCGCGCGCTCGCAGACGATGTTAGACGCGCGGCCTGAGGATGCCGGCCTGCCCCCACCTTTGCGCAAGCCGTTTTGGCGCACGCGCCCGCTGCGCCTTCAGGTCGATTTCCTGAGCCGGATCAAACTGATTTCACCTGTCCAGTCTGATCGGCAAAAATATTCTGCTTCCCTTGGTGACCCAAATCACTTCACAAGCTCGGCCGTCTCGTCCCACCAGAGGGCGTATCGCGGTCGTCACGGACGCGGGGCGGGATGCGGTGGACGCCATGGTGCTGCTGACGAACAGCACTGAGGCGGACGGCGAAGTCGTGTGGTCCTGACGCCTCGACGCTGGCGTCAAGTGTTGCGGTAAACGCAAGACGACGGTGACAAACAAGACCGATCACCGAGGAGATCACGAAGGAAACCGTTAAAACCATTGCGTGCG
The DNA here is from genome assembly GCA_045811665.1 of Bradyrhizobium sp. Classification (GTDB taxonomy): domain Bacteria; phylum Pseudomonadota; class Alphaproteobacteria; order Rhizobiales; family Xanthobacteraceae; genus Bradyrhizobium. The sequence goes on along the minus strand of JBJMTO010000146.1, from coordinate 47,567 downwards.
GGAACGCCGGGTTTTCCGGTGGATCTGTGGCGACTATGCTCGTGTGCTTTCTATTTTTGCACGCGAGGCTGCGGGTGCGGCGGGCACCCGGCGTTCCCCACGCCTCCATGGTTCAGGGATGGCAGGACGTCACGAACGAACCCGGGCGGCTCCGTCGCGCGGGATCGCGAAGGCGCGCCTGCGCGGAGAGCGCACGACAGTTCCGACGCAGCTACGCCGAATGTGAATCAACTCGCCGGTAACCAGTGTTGCCTAGAATCCGTCAACCATACGATGCCTCGCGGCTTTGTCGGGAGTGGGTGTGTCATGTTGCGTTTCAAAGTTCTGGCGGCCGCCGTCGTATTCGTCGGGCTGGTTGTTTTCGCGCGCGCCGGTTTAATCTCGGGTCCCCATCCCTGCATTCTCGTCGGCACGACAGCGCTGCAAATCGCAGGTCTGCCCTGGGGAGCCGAGCTTCACGTCAGTTTCACCGATGATCCGGCACTGGCGACGGTCCGGGTGCAGGTTGCCGATAACTCCGATGCCGCCGATTTCTCGGTGATCGACGACATCGACACCGCTGTTGGCGCCGCCTGCGAGGGTAGCTCCGGCACAAGGACGATCGCGATCTCTTCAACTCCGCTGAACGACTCGCCGGTGATCTACCTGTCTGCGGACGGACCGGCCGACTACCGTATCTTCGTGAACTCAAAGACCTTCACGGCGAGGGATACGGCGGCGCTGATTGTGGGCGCGACCGGCGGACATCGGCGGCTCCTTGCCGGGACGCTCTGATGCTTCAGCCGCGTTGCGACCGGATCGCATCGGGTGGTGGTTTCGCGTTCGCGTTTCCCCGGAAGATTCCCTTTTTAACTTTGCATTAAGGCCGTTTTGACGGGAACCGGACAAAGCGACAAGGCAGCAAGCAGTTGGCAAGGTCGGAGCTACATCGTCACATCGACGGCGCGCGGCAACAAGGTTGGGCCATCGGCATGGGGCGGTTTTTCCGGGTGAGGTTACGCATACGCCGTTACGCGCGAAGACATCCCTGGCTTACCTTCGCGCTCCGCTCGTTGATGATCTTCTCCGCCACGTTCGGCGGCGCCTACGGTTTCATCGCCGGAAGCAAGTCCGAGCACTCCGGCTACGATCCGAACGCTTTCGCGATGGGCGCAAGCTTCCTGTTCGCGATCGCCTGCGTCGGGCTTGCGACCCTGAGCTTCAGGCTGCGTTGGATGCGTCACAAGCTTCGGAAGATTGCGCTTCACAACGAGGCGCTGGCCGACCGCAACTGGGAACTGCAGGAGGCGGAGCAACGTGCCCGCAGTCTGTTCGAATCGCAGGGCGACCTGATCGTGCTGCGCGATCCGGAAGGCCGCATTACTTTCGTGAACGACGCCTATTGCGAGCTGGCGCAGCAGCCTCGGCACGCTTTGATCGGCATCGACTTCACCTTTGATGTGCTCGAGCAGGGCGACACGGCCTTGCACGCCGATGGCACCAGAATCCACGATCAGAAAATAGCCAGTCCGCTCGGACCACGATGGATCGCCTGGCGCGAGGGCCTGATCCGATCGGATGCGGGCCAACCAGCCGAGATGCGATGCGTAGGCCGCGACGTAACCGATCGCACCGAGACCGAGCGGGCGCTGGCCGAGGCGCGCGACCATGCCGAAGCAGCCAACCGGGCGAAGTCGCGGTTTCTCGCGATGGCCAGCCATGAAATCCGCACCCCGCTCAACGGCATTATAGGAATGAGCGGCCTGCTGCTGGACACGGCGCTCACGCCGGAACAGATGACCTACGCCAAGGCCGCGAAGACCTCGGCCGACGCGCTGCTTACGCTTATCGAGGAACTGCTGGATTATTCCAAGATCGAAGCCGGCAAAATCGATCTCGAACACCGTCCGTTCGCGCTGGCAGCGCTGATCGAGGACATCGCCGAACTGTTGGCGCCGCGGGCGCAGGTCCGGAACCTTGAAGTAGCCGCCTTTGTCGACGAGCGACTGCCGATGCAGGTGCTGGGAGACGCAGCAAGGTTGCGCCAGGTGCTGCTCAATCTCGCCGGCAACGCCATCAAGTTCACTTCGAGCGGCGGCGTGGCGCTGATCGTCGAGCCTGGAATCGGGCCTGACGAAATAAGCTTCCTGGTGCGCGACACTGGAATCGGTATCGCGCCCGAAGCGCGCGAGCGCATCTTCCGCGAATTCGAGCAGGCCGACGAACGTATCGGTAGAAACTATGGCGGCACCGGTCTTGGGCTCAGCATCTCCGAGCGCATCGTCAAACGAATGGGTGGACGCATCGTTCTGGAGAGTAAACCTGGCGTTGGCTCGACCTTCGAGGTGACAATCCCGCTCGCTGCATCCGGCGCCGAACAACAGGCGTTCCCAGCACCGGATTTGAACGGCGAGTCCATCATGGTGGTTGCGCCCCAGAGTATCGAAGCGTCCCTGATTGCGCGGCGTCTGCAGCGCTGGGGCGGCCAGACCAGCACGGTCTCGGATCTGGCGGTAGCCGAGGCGCTGCTGCCGGAGCGAAGATGGCATGCAGTGCTGATCGATCGTGCCATGGGCGTGGAAGCTGCCGAACGACTGGGTGAAGCGGCGCGCGCGCATGCAAATCAGCGGATCATCATGTTCACGCCGGCGGAACGGCACGAGCTGCAACCCAATTGCGCCGCCTCCTCGGCTTTCACCGGTTACCTGATAAAACCACTACGCGCGGCCTCGCTCGCGGCTCGGCTGTCAGCGACGCCGGAGGTGTCCGCCCCGAATATTGCCTCCGATGCTGCAGCAGAGGCGCCTGCGCGCACCGAGGTGGCGGCTATCGTGCCAGGGCGCGGGTTATCCGTGCTGGTCGCAGAGGACAACGAAATCAACGCGCTGCTGTTGCGTTCGCTTTTGACCCGATTGGGGCATCACGCAGTCGTCGCCAGCAATGGTGAGCAGGCAACCGAATCCTGGCTGGCCGCCAAATCCGCGGGAAGGCCGTACGATCTGGTGCTGATGGACATTCAAATGCCCGAGCTGGACGGCATCGAAGCTACCAAGCGGATCCGCGGCCTTGAGGTCGGTCAGCCCGGCCGGCATACGCGTATCCTTGCCATCACCGCGAACACGCTGGTCGAGGACCGTTACGCGTGCTTCGAGGCCGGCATGGATGGCTTTCTGGTCAAGCCGCTTGATCGGGAGAAGCTGGCCGAGGCATTGACGATCCTCGGCGCCGCGCAGCATCTCACTGCCTGAACGACGAGCATGCGCGGCAGCAGCTACAGCCGCCGAAGCGCGACGGTTTCAACCACGTGATCGGCGCCCTTTTTCAGGATCAGCGTCGCGCGCGGTCTGGTCGGCAGGATATTTTCCTCGAGGTTGGCGAGGTTGGTCCGTTCCCATATGGCCAGCGCGGTCGCGGTGGCTTCCTCGTCAGACAACGGCGCGTAGCGATGGAAATACGATCGGGGGTCGAGGAAGGCGGTATCCCGCAGCGTGAGGAAGCGGCGGATGTACCATTCGCGCAGCACCGCCTCTTCAGCATCGATATAGACCGAGAAATCGAAAAAGTCGGAAACCACGGGTACCGCCTTGCCGTCGCGCGGAAGCCTGCCGGTCTGCAGCACGTTGACGCCTTCGACGATCAGGATGTCGGGCCGGTCGATCTCGACCCATTCGTTCGGAATGATGTCGTAGGTCAAATGCGAATAGAGCGGCGCCCGCACCGGCCGTCGCCCGGCCTTGATGTCGCTGAGGAACGACAGCAGGGTCGGCAGGTCGTAGCTTTCGGGAAAGCCCTTCTTCTGCATCAGGCCTTGCCGTTCGAGAACCGCGTTCGGAAACAGAAAGCCGTCGGTTGTCACCAGGTCGACCTTGGGTCGCGGCGACCAGCGCGCCAGCAGCGCCTGCAGCACGCGCGCCGTCGTCGACTTGCCCACCGCGACCGATCCGGCGACGCCGATGATGTAGGGCATTTTCCGGTCTTCGATGCCAAGGAAGCGCCGCTGCGCGAAATACAGCCGTTGCATCGCATCGACATAGATCGACAACAGCCGCGACAGTGGCAGGTAGATCTCCTCCACCTCCTGCAGATCAAGTCGGTCGTGCATCGAGCGCAAACGGGCGATTTCGTCCGCTTCCAGCGTCATCGGCGCGTCGTCACGCAACTGCGCCCATTGCTGTCTCGAAAATACCCGGTAGGGATTGTATTGTTGCTCCGGTGCCCGAATATCCATGACGCCCTCAGCCTTTACGCGGGCCATCATGGGCCCTGACACCGATTGCCCTAGTTGCGCTTGCGCGATGCTTTCTCTTCCAGTCCGGATGCGCCGGTGCGCTGAGCCAGCGCCGCTTCGACGTCCTCGAGCTTCACCCCGCGCGACTTCAAAAGCACCAGCAAGTGAAACAGCAGGTCGGCGCTTTCGGCGATCAGACCGTCCCGGTCGTTCTCGACCGCGGCGATCACGGTTTCCACCGCCTCCTCGCCCAGCTTTTTTGCGCAATGCTCCGAGCCCTTGTCCAGCAGCTTGCGCGTATAGGACGCCTCTCCCCCCGAGGCGGCGCGGGCGTCGATGGTAAGGGCGAGATCGTGAATGGTGAAACGCGGCATCAACTCAACTCGGGCGCCTCTAACGAGGAGGGAGCAACGCATTTAGCACTTGTCGGGCTTGGAGTCGTCAAGGATCGAGTCGCATTGGCAGCCCGGCGCGCACCATGTGATCCTTGGCTTCACGTATGGTAAATTCGCCGAAGTGGAAGATAGAGGCCGCCAGTACCGCGGTCGCATGCCCCTCCCGGATGCCGGCGACCAGGTGGTCAAGATTGCCGACCCCGCCGGAGGCGATCACGGGAACGCCGACGCTGTCAGCGACCGCCTGGGTGAGCGGGATGTCAAAGCCCTTTCGGGTGCCGTCACGGTCCATCGACGTCAGCAGTATCTCCCCGGCGCCGAGCGAGACGACTTCCTGAGCGTATTCGATGGCGTCGATGCCGGTGGAATTACGCCCGCCATGGGTGAATATCTCCCATCGCTCGGAGCCGCCGCCGCGGCTGACGCGCTTGGCGTCGATGGCCACCACGATGCATTGATCGCCGAATTTCTCCGCCGCCTCCTTGACGAATTCCCGACGGCTGACCGCGGCGCTGTTGATCGATACCTTGTCGGCGCCGGACCGCAGCAGGGTCTTGATATCCTCGACGGTGCGTACGCCGCCGCCCACCGTCAGGGGCATGAAGCAGGCCTCCGCAGTGCGCCGCACCACGTCGAGCATGATCCCGCGATTTTCGTGGGTCGCGGTGATGTCCAGAAAACAAAGCTCGTCGGCGCCCGCGGCGTCATAGGCGATTGCGGCTTCCACGGGATCACCGGCATCGCGCAGATCGACGAAGTTGACGCCCTTGACGACCCGACCGTCCTTGACGTCGAGACAGGGAATCACGCGCACCTTGAACATTCGAGAACTCCTAGGCCGCTGCCCGTGCGTTGCGGATCAGCGCCAATGCGGCTGAGGGATCGAGCCTGCCATCGTAAAGTGCGCGGCCGGCGATCGCGCCGGCCAGCTTGCTCGCGCGCGGGGCAAGCAAGGCCCGGACGTCGTCGATGGAAGCAAGGCCGCCGGAGGCAATGACCGGAATGGATATCTGTTCTGCCAAGGCAATCGTGGCGTCCAGATTGAGCCCCTTCAACAACCCGTCACGCGCGATGTCGGTGAAGATGATTGCGGCGACGCCCGCATCCTCGAACCGCCGCGCGATTTCGAGCACCGTCAACTGCGAGGCCTCCGCCCAGCCCTGGACCGCAACCTTGCCATCGCGGGCGTCCAGACCGACCGCGACCTGGCCTGGAAATTTCTTTGCCGTAGCCTTCACAAGCTGCGGGTCGCGCACCGCGGCGGTGCCGATAATGACCCGCGCTATTCCTTTCGCGAGCCAGGCTTCCACGGTTTTCTGATCGCGAATCCCGCCTCCAAGCTGGAGCGGCATGGTCACGGCCTGAAGCATCGCCTCGACCGCGAGTGCGTTTACCGGCTTGCCGGCAAACGCGCCATCGAGATCGACGACGTGCAGATACTCGAACCCTTGTCCGGCAAAGGCGCGCGCCTGAGCCGCCGGATCGAGATTGAACACGGTCGCGCGCGCCATATCGCCCTGTTCGAGCCGCACGCATTGGCCGTTCTTGAGGTCGATGGCGGGGAAAAGGATCACGGCTTCCACTTCAGGAAATTCGAGATCAGCGCCAGCCCGAAACGCTGGCTCTTTTCCGGGTGAAATTGCGTGCCGACCGCGGTATCTTTGGCGACGATCGCCGTAACCGGGCCACCGTAATCCGCACGCGCCAATACGTCCGACTCGTTTGCGGAGTTCAGGTGATAGGAGTGCACGAAGTAGGCGTGGCGGCCTTTCGGTCCAAGCGGCAGGCGATCCAGTACCGGATGCTCGCGGAGCACATCCAGCGTGTTCCATCCCATGTGCGGGATTTTCAGATTCTCCTCGCGCGGCGAAATCTTTTCCACGTCGCCAGCGATCCAGTTGAAGCCCTCGGTCGTGACATGCTCCTTCCCGCGGCTCGCCATCAGCTGCATGCCGACGCAAATGCCGAAGAACGGGCGGGCCTTTTGGCGCACGGCCTCCGTCATGGCCTCGACCATTCCGTCAAGCGCATCCAGTCCCCGCCGGCAATCCGCAAAGGCACCTACACCGGGCAGCACAATGCGGTCGGCGCGATACACTGTTTCTGGATCGCGGGTGACCACGATCTTTGCCGGATTTTCCATCGCCCGCGCCGCGCGCTCGAACGCCTTGGCGGCCGAGTGCAGATTGCCGGACCCGTAATCGATGATCGTGACGTTCACCTTGTTGCTCCCGGCTGGGGAAACAGACCGATGATCTCGCCATGGGGCGGCTCGGAAAAGGGTTGACCTGGAATATCCCGAGTCGGTGGCGGCGCGCCCCGATCCACGGTTAGCTGATCGCGATTGAAGGCGCGCTGCTTGGCAGTCCAACGTTCGAAGAACCGGCGTTCCGCTGCCTCTGCGTCATCGGCTACGACGACGTCGAGTTGGCGCCAGTTGCGCCGCGACAAGGTCCAACGCTCGAGGCTCGCCGCTTCAAATCCCAAGAGCAGCGCCAGCAGCAAATCCACCAGCAGGATTGTCCCGCCGCCTAAACCTAGCTTCAGCATTACCAGATCGACGGCGGCCATGAACACGATCCAGCCAAGCAGGGCTAGCCAAAGGCGATGCCATGCCAGCCATAACCCGCCCAGAAGTGCTGCCCAGAAATGAAACCCGTCTCGAACGAACGCAAAGCGATCAGCAGCCGCGAGATCGGCGCTGCCCGTCACCGGGGCATGAACTGTGTAGATCGGCATCGCAACCTCTCCGACGAGATCAAGCTTCAACCGCCAAGTTGACCCTTGGTAGAGGGCACCTCACCGGCAGCCTTCGGGTCGATCGCGACCGCCGCACGCAGCGCCCTCGCCAGACCCTTGAAGCAGGACTCGGCGATATGATGGCTATTCTCGCCATATAGGGTCTCGACGTGCAAAGTCACGCCGGCATTGATCGCAAAAGCGTTGAACCATTCCCGAACCAGTTCGGTGTCGAAATGGCCGACCTTATCGCGCGGAAACTCGACCTTGAACACCAGGACAGGCCGGCCGGAAATGTCGATCACGACCCGCGACAGCGTTTCGTCCATCGGCATATGGACAGAGGCATAACGGGTAATGCCCGTCATTGTGCCGAGCGCCTGGCGCACCGCTTGTCCCAGCGCGATCCCGACATCCTCGGTGGTGTGGTGGTGGTCGATATGGAGGTCGCCCACCGCCTTGACCGTGAGATCGATGCGGGAGTGCCGGGCCAGCAGCTCAAGCATGTGGTCGAAGAACCCGATGCCGGTCGCAACCTTGCAAATCCCGGAGCCATCGAGGTTAACGCTGACCTCGATGTCGGTCTCATTTGTCTTGCGCTTGATGGTGGCGCTTCGCATTAAGATGCTTCCTTTGACCGGCGCTCGACCGGTCCGAGGCCGAAAACGCGCCCTTTTAACAGGCTCGCCGCTCCTTCGCTACTGCGGGACCAGCTGCCGATCGACTGAAGTTCGTCTTATGGTGAGCGCCGTTGCAGACAGCAGCCGCTGGGCGCTTTGAGCGGCAAACCGCCTCGTTTGGATTGTAACGTCGCATCCAAGCCCCTAAATCTGCGGTGAAGCCGAGGTAGTCAATGCAAGCATCACAGCCCGAATCGCCGGTTTGGCACGGCACCACTATTTTGACTGTCCGCAAGGGGGGCAAAGTGGTGATCGGCGGCGACGGTCAGGTTTCGATCGGCCAGACCGTGATCAAGTCCAACGCCAAAAAGGTCCGTAAACTCGGCAAGGGCGACGTCATCGGCGGGTTCGCAGGCGCTACGGCCGACGCCTTCACGCTCTTTGAGCGCCTGGAGAGCAAGCTTGAGCAGTATCCCGGCCAGTTAACCCGCGCGGCGGTAGAGCTCGCCAAGGACTGGCGCACGGATCGCTATTTGCGGCGGCTCGAGGCGATGATGATCGTGGCCGACAAGGACGTATCGCTGGTATTGACCGGGACCGGAGACGTTCTGGAGCCGGAAGCGGGGGTGATGGCCATTGGGTCCGGCGGCAATTATGCCCTCGCGGCGGCTCGGGCCTTGATCGATTCGGACAAGGACGCCGAAGCCATCGTGCGCCGCTCGCTCGATATTGCCGCCGACATCTGCGTCTATACCAATCGCAGTCTAACGATCGAGAGCCTGCAAGGCGGCTGACAGGATGGCGCCGGACTACTGCTTCCGCGCGATGACGGCGCCCGATTTGCCGCTGATCCGGCGGTGGCTCGCATTGCCTCATGTGCTGGAATGGTGGGGTAATCCTGAAGAACAGTATGGCCTGGTAAGTGGCGACCTCAATGAACCTGCGATGGACCAGTTTATCGTTTCGACAGCCGGCGACCCGCTTGGGTATCTTCAATGCTACGATCTCAGCAAGTGGAACGCTGGTTTCGGCGCCCAGCCCCAGGGCACTCGCGGTATCGACCTGTTCATCGGTGAGCCAGGCATGATCGGCCGCGGTCACGGCTCGGCCCTTATCCGTTGCTTTGTCACGGACCGCTTCCGCCAAGGAATCCCGCGCATCGTGACCGATCCTGACCCGGCCAATCGGCGTGCGATCGGTGCTTACGAGAAAGCAGGATTCCACATCGATCGTTTGGTGGAAACGCCCGATGGCCCCGCGCTGTTGATGGTTCGCGACCCATGACCCTCAAGCGCGAGACTCAGGCATCGTTCTCGTCACGGCATCCTGCGCGGATTCCTGATCGTCCGGAAACCGGGACGGCCAACCTGCCAATACCGCTTGTGTCAGCAACAATTGAAACTACTTAGGAATCATGACCGACTTCTCCCCCCGTGAAATCGTTTCCGAACTCGACCGCTTCATCGTCGGTCAGACAGACGCCAAACGCGCCGTCTCGATCGCGCTGCGCAACCGGTGGCGCCGCCTGCAGCTCACCGGCTCGCTGCGCGAGGAAGTTCTGCCGAAAAACATCCTGATGATCGGACCAACCGGGGTCGGCAAGACCGAGATCGCGCGACGGCTGGCAAAGCTCGCTGGCGCGCCATTCATCAAGGTCGAAGCCACCAAGTTCACGGAAGTCGGCTATGTCGGCCGCGACGTCGAGCAAATCATTCGCGACCTGGTCGAGGTCGCGATTGCGCAAACCCGCGAGCGGAAGCGCAAGGACGTTCAGGCCCGCGCGCAGCTCGCCGCCGAGGAACGCGTGCTCGACGCCCTGGTCGGCGCCAATTCGAGCGCGACCACGCGTGATTCGTTCCGGAAGAAGTTGCGGGCCGGCGAGCTGAACGAAAAGGAAATCGAGGTCGAGACGCAATCCACGGGCGGAATGCCGATGTTCGAGATCCCCGGATTGCCCGGGGCCCAGATGGGTGCGCTATCGATCGGCGATATCTTCGGCAAAATGGGCGGACGGACCAAGACCCGCCGCCTGACCGTGGAGGACTCCCACGAGCTTCTCGTCAATGAGGAGTCCGACAAGCTGCTGGACAACGATCAGCTGGTGCAGGAATCGATCGGCGCGGTCGAAAACAACGGGATCGTGTTCCTCGATGAGATCGACAAAATCTGCGTGCGCGATGGCCGCACCGGAGGGGACGTGTCGCGAGAGGGGGTGCAACGCGACCTGTTGCCGCTCATCGAAGGCACCACGGTCTCGACCAAGCATGGTGCCGTCAAAACCGACCACATCCTCTTCGTCGCCTCCGGCGCGTTTCATATCGCAAAGCCATCGGATCTGCTGCCGGAACTACAGGGGCGGCTTCCGATTCGCGTCGAACTGTCAGCCCTGACCCGCGACGACATGCGCCGCATCCTGACCGAGCCCGAGGCGTCGCTCATCAAGCAGTATGTCGCGCTGATGGGGACCGAAGGCGTCACGCTCGAAGTGACCGACAGTGCCATCGACGCGCTTGCCGACGTCGCGGTCGCCGTCAATTCGACCGTCGAGAATATCGGCGCGCGGCGTTTGCAGACCGTCATGGAACGCGTGCTGGACGATATCTCCTTTGCCGCCCCTGATCGGCACGGCGAAACGATCAGGATCGACGCCGAATATGTGCAGAAGCACGTCGGCGATCTCGCCAAGAACGCCGATCTAAGCCGGTTCATCCTGTAACTCGGCCGATACCAAGGGCCGTTAAGCGCGTTGCGCGTCGCGCTTACCGCGTGTGATAGTCCGCCATGAAATGTTGGAGTTGCTCGGAGCAGTGGATGATACTGCGTGTGCGGGAAAATCCCTGGCGCCTGATGCTTGCCGTCAATGCCGCCATCCTGGTCGGGGTTCTCCTGTACAAGCTAACGCGCGAACCCTACGTCCCCTACATCCATCTGCTGGTCGACTATCATTTCGGTTTTACCAAGCGCGCCTTGATCGGGGCGATCACGTCGCTTTTCATCGCGAAGGTGCCGGTGTGGCTGGTGTTCGTGATTTCCGGCAGCGCCTGGCTCATCACCGCAGCGCTTTTTCTCAAGCTGTTCCGGCGCACCTTCGGCTTTGACGAAGAGCACTTACCTCTTTTGGTGTTCATGGCGGGCTCGCCTTTTTTCCTGAAGAACTTCATGCATACGCTCGGCCACTTCGATATCTACGGCTGCGCATTTGCGATCTGCCTGTTGCTGGCCCCGGCCGGTTCGGTCGCATTTGTCGCGCTCGCAGCGCTTGCCTCGATGATCCTCGTTCTGATCCATCACATTCATCTGCTCATGTATGTTCCGGCCATCGCGGTGATCGTGGTACTACGTCATTATCTGGTCCAAGGTTTTCGGCCGCTGAATGTATCGGCAGGCATTGCCACAGTGGTGTGCGTCGGCTTGTTGTTTCTGGCCGCGCAATTTCTCGGCACGATCGCAGTGCCGGAGTCGGAGTTCGTCGGCTACCTGGAGGCCCGCATGGCCGACCCTCGCCGAACCGATCTGTTGGCTTTCAGTTACATCTGGTACCAGCCGCTTTCCAAGGAAATCGCCGATACGTGGGAGCGCCTGCCATCCAACCTTCTCGGCATTCCAGTGTTTGCGATACTGATCTGGCTGCACCTGCCGCTTTGGAGATATTTTGCCAGCTCCGTTCGTGCGCTGTCAGACCACTTGCACCGACGCGTGGTCCTGGCCGCGGTTCTGGCGGTAAGCCTCGGATACCTGTTCCTGTTTGCTATCGTGTTCGATTACTCGCGATGGATCTCAAATTGGGCGGTCTGCATGTTCTTGATTCTGCACGCGGTGAAAGCGCTGCCCGCATTGAAATCAGTGCCGCCGGTTGCAACCGGCGACAGAGCAAGCAAGATTCAGGGGTGGATGGTGACGTTGATCCCCCGGGTCGGGATCGTTCGGCCGTTCTAATTTGAAATTGCGCGTCTCAAGTTCTGGCGCGCCTGAGTCGCACGTACAGCGCACCCTCGCCGCCATGGCCGATATGGGCTTGGTCGAAGCCGACCACCAGTGAGCGGAATTCCGGCAAGGCAAGCCATTGCGGCACATGCCGGCGCAGCACACCGCGCTCCGATTCAGCTCCGATTTTTCCCTTGCCGGTGATGACCAGCACGAAGGTAAGACCGTTGCGATGGGCGCGCTGCAAGAACGCCGACAATTCACGGTGAGCGTGCGTCTGCGTCATGCCGTGCAGATCGAGCCGGGCTTCGATTTGTTTTTTGCCTCGTGACAGTCGCGTGCGCTCGCGGCGTGCGAGCGGCGCCAGCGGCGGTGGCTCGGTCGATGGCGCCCGCAACGCTCTTGCCGACGGATGGGGCTTAACAGAGGCTGCCATCTTGGCCGCTGCCGGCTTGTTCACAACGTGCGGCTTGTCAGCGGCGCTCTTCGCTGCGCGCGTCCTTTTTCGGAGCGGCTTGGCCTGGTTGGCGACGCTCTCCCAGAGCGCGCGCTCCTCCTCGCTCAAGCTGCGTTTTCGCCGTGCGGCCGCAGGCTGATCCGGGATCTGGGTCGATGAACGCTTCATCGCTGCCGGTGATGATGATGGCCGCGATGAGGAATGGCGTCGCGTGGCGCAGCCAGATTCGGCCGAGGCTCGGGCAACGGCACGGCGGTGGCCGCAAGTGGCGTGGAGGAAGCTGCGGTTGCCACCGGTTTGGCTGACTGGCTCGTCGCGGGGCTGACCGCGCCTGTAGCGGCGGCCGGATTTGCGGCGTTCTTTAGGTTCGGCTGATCCTTTGGCGGCTCGGTTTGCGGAACCAGCTTCGCGATCGTGTCCGACGGCCTGGCGTCCGGCACCGGCATCTTGCGGCCTCGCACCACCGGATCGAGGGTCCTCGGGACCAGCATCACGAAACGCATGTTGTGCCTGAGCCGCCCGGAGACCTTTCCGGCGTCAGCGCCGGCGCCAAAGTAAAGATCCGCGCGGGCGGGTCCCACAATCGCCGATCCCGTATCCTGGGCGATCATGAGTCGCCTAAATGGCGTCTTCGATTGCTCCGTTTCAATCGGCAGCTCGCCTTCGATGAAAAACGGCGTGCCATAGACATGCAACGCCTTGTCGACCGCGATCGAGCGTCCCGGCGTCAATGGAACGCCCTGGGCTCCCACGGCTTCATCCTTGTCCGAAAGCTGCACCTCTCGAAAAAACACGAACGAACGATTCTGACGGCGCAGCTCGGTGGACCCTTCAGGGTTTTGCTCCATCCATTCCCGGATCTTCTGCATCGACATCTGTTCCCGCGGAATAATCCCACGATCGATGAGAATGCGTCCCACCGGCGTGTATGGATGGCCATTATGCGCTGCGTAGTTGATGCGGACGGTGGCGCCGTCCTCAAGCCGCACCCGAGCGGAGCCCTGTATTTGCGCGAACAGCAGATCGGTTTGATTCTTTACGAAGCAGATTTCGAGCCCGCGGCCTGCGATCGCTCCGTCCTCAATCTCGGCACGATCGTAATAAGGCACCAGCTTGCGACGGCCAATCTTTCGGAACACCTGACCTTTGTTGGGCAACTCAGCGCTGTCGTATCTGAACCCGCGGACGAACAGATTGGAGGGACGCCGGTAGATGGGAACGCTGTAGACGTCGGTCCGCGTTCGTGAGCCGTCGATCACGGGTTCGTAGTAACCGGTGACGAAGCCGTCATCTTCGCCGAGCCGCGAGATCCGCAACGGCAGAAAATGCCGCTCGAAAAAAAGCTTTGCCCTGGCGGCATCCCAAATCGCCGCCCCCTTGGCCGCGTGGCACGGGCCTCGCAACGAGGTCCCCAAGGCCTTGGAAGTGGTTTGTGGAGCTCGTTGCGCCGAGATCGCATTGCAGCTCAAGCGAAAGGCTTTGTAGGCATGCAGATGATCGTCCTCGCTCCAGCCCGGGATATTACCCCAGGCAAGCGGGGAGTATTGGCCGCCACTGACCTCGAGCGGCCAGACGAGAGGTGGGTATGGCACGCTTCGATGCTCAACACGCGAAGCCTGCGGGCTGCGCGCATGATAAACGGCCGGTGCGGCAATCGCAGCGCAGGGCACCAGCGAGCACGCCCCGAGAACGGTGCAAAACGCGGCTGCGTATCGTCGGGCGGTACCCGCCCTAGTGAGCGCTTCCCGTGCCAACCAGCTTCCAGTTCGGATCGCGTGAGGTCATATCGCGGGCGAATGTCCAGACATCGGTGATGTCGGTGACCTTGTCCGGATTGCCGTCGACGATCGTGCCGGCCTTGTCGCGGGTCACCGAAATCATCTGTGACACAAAGCGAACGGTTAGCTGCGCCGACTTGTCGCGGGCTTCAGCACCCACAAGCTCGGCCTTGTCGATGGACACGAAACGGGTTTCGGTCTTCTGCTCGTGCTTTTCGCGGTCCCGGATCACGGCTTCGAAACTGTCGTAGACCTCCGACGACAACAGGTCCTTCAGGGCGCGACGATCGCCGTTTGCGAACGCCAGCACGATCATCTCATAGGCTCCGCGCGCGCCGCTGAGGAAGTGCCGCGGATCGAACGAGGAGTCGTGCGCGGCGATGCCGTCGAGCCCCTGAGCCAGCGCCGTACCGGGTTCGGCCAACCCTTTCCAGCGTTCGCTTGGCGGGCTCACCTCTGCGGTCGGCGCCAGCGGCGCCTGGTCGATCACCGTCCCCGGCATCGGAACCACGTTGTTGTCCTTGGCTCCCTGTAGGACGTTGCGCGCAGCCCGATCGTAAGGCGGCCGCTCGTTGCCCGTGCGCTGCCCGAGGACATTCCGCAGGCGCAGGAAAATGAATACTGCCAAGGCCAGGAAGATGATGGTGTAAATATCCACGTCGATATCGCTTTCTGGTCTGCGCCGGCAACGGGTCCGGCGGTAGAGCGTTCCCTCGCGGAACGGCAGAGATTAAATCATGGATGGGTCTGAAGCATGTAGGCACGAAACTCGGCCTGGCCAATGGCACGGTCCGGCATGAAAAGCCACGCCGGTGGAAAGAGGCCAAGCCGGTGCTCTCGCCGGTGCCACCAGGCAAATAGTAGCGCGTTTTAGGCGCGGGGGGAAACCCCGATCCTGCCTGTAAACGGCGCTTATTCAGCAATTTAGGTGTCCACGGAGTACCGGCGCCGCTCAATTGCACAAACAATAATGCGGCATGCGCTGCTCCCGCGCGCCGTCCTCAATTGTCCTCCTTGTGGAATGAGCCGGGGCTATGATAGCCACTCGCCCAATAAGGCATTTGGCAGTTGACGTGCGAATGCGACTATCAACCTCGCCGCCGCCCTCGAAAACGCTCCAGGAGAGACTTCCATGACCAACGGCAATGGCGCGCCTCCCGAAGCGGCCCCTCCTCCCCAGCTCAACGTTCTGGCCCAGTACACCAAGGACCTCTCGTTCGAGAATCCGAACGCGCCTGCTTCACTGGCGCCCCAGCAGCAGCAGCCGGCGATCAACATCCAGATCAACGTCAGCGCCAATAACATCTCGGAACACGAATACGAGGTGACGCTCTCGGTGGAAGGTAAGGCCGAAAACGCCGGCAAGCTCATGTTCAGCTTCGACCTCGCCTATGCGGGGGTATTCCGGATCGTGAACGTGCCCAAGGAAAACCTTCACCCTCTGGTGATGATCGAATGTCCGCGGCTGCTGTTTCCATTCGCCCGTGAGATCATCGCGACCTCGGTTCGCGATGGCGGCTTCCCACCGCTGATGCTCGATCCCGTGGATTTCGTCGGCCTCTATCGCCAGAACCTGGAGCGGCAGGCTGCGGAAGCCGCGCAGGTCAAGCCGAGCTAGCAACGGCCTGGAAGCCCAGGAAGTCGTTCCAGACCGGCTTCTCGCCGAGCGTTGCGACAAAGGCCCGATGCGCAGCCCGGTCTTCCTCCGTGATTCGCAGCACCAGCGGAACCTCGCGTTGACGTCTCGGCATATCGGCGTACCCATTCGCGCCGGCGTCGCGGATCTCGGCAGCCAGGATCAGTTGCGACTGCCTGGCCCCGATGAGATCGATATAGACCTCAGCCAGAAGCTCGGCGTCGAGCAGCGCACCGTGCTTGGTGCGGCGGGAATTATCGATCGCGTAACGCGAGCAGAGATCGTCAAGGCGATTGGACACGCCGGGATGCTTGCGTCGCGCCAGCAGCAACGTGTCGACCAAGCGGTCCCGTCCGATCGGCGGTCGTTTGATTCGGTCGAGCTCGGAGTTGATGAAGCTGATGTCGAACGAGGCGTTATGAATTACGAGCGGCGCGTCGGCGATGAAATCGAGAAACTCGTCAACCACGTTCGCGAATACCGGCTTGTCGGCCAGGAATTGGCTTGAGAGCCCGTGCACCGCGAATGCATCGACCGGCATGTCGCGTTCCGGATTGATATGGCGATGAAAGGTCTGGCCTGTTGGCATCCGGTTGAAAATCTCAATGCAGCCGATTTCAACCAGGCGATCGCCCCGCAAGGGATCGAGCCCGGTGGTTTCGGTGTCGAGAACGATTTCGCGCATGGGATTATGGAACCGGGAAAGACGAATCAGGATCGCCGCTGCGGCATTTTAGCAGCCTGATCGAGAATGTCCCTTATTCGTCCGCGCACGGGTTCGAGTCCATGCGATGTATCCACCACGAAATCCGCGCGCTTGCGTTTTTCCGAATCGGGCATCTGCCGGTCGAGGATGGCATCCAGCTTTTCAGGGGTCATGTTCTCACGCGCCAGTATTCGCTGCCGCTGAATTTCCGGCGTGGTCGTGACTACCACCACGGCGTCGACCCGCCTTTCGCCGCCGGTCTCGTACAACAGGGGAACATCGACCACCGCGACCGGCGCGCCGGACCGCTCCGCTTGCTCCAGGAACTGCTTTCGCGATTCCCCCAGCATCGGGTGAACGATACCCTCTAGCTG
Organism: Bradyrhizobium sp.; assembly: GCA_045811665.1. Classification (GTDB taxonomy): domain Bacteria; phylum Pseudomonadota; class Alphaproteobacteria; order Rhizobiales; family Xanthobacteraceae; genus Bradyrhizobium. Next base: position 30,731 of record JBJMTO010000146.1, on the reverse strand, counting down.
TTTCATGGCTGCGGGATCGTGCACCACTCGCGCCGACAGACGTGGGCGATCGACCTTGCCTTCCACCGTGGTGCCGGGAAAAGCCGCTTCAATCGCGGGCGCCGCCTCGCTTTCGTACAGCCTGTGAACTGTGGCATCGGCATCGTAGACGGGGACGCCGGCTTCCGCGAACAACTGTGCGGTGGTCGACTTCCCCATGCCGATCGATCCGGTCAGCCCAAGAATGATCATCCAGCTCGCGTCCTCAACTGCATCGGCAGGGTCGTTCTCACCATGCGAGCATCCCCTCGGCGCGCAGGAACGCAAGCAGCTGTAGCAGCGGCAAGCCAAGAATCGTGAAATGGTCGCCCTCAACTCGCTCAAATAAATGCACGCCGATCCGTTCGAGCTGGTAGGCGCCCACGCTTGATGTGATGGCCGCGCCGGCCTTATCGAGATACGCCTCGATTTCGGACCCGCTCAGGTGCCTCATCGTCATAACCGCCATCTCCACGGCCTCGAACGATATCGCGCCATCGCGTGCAACGGCAACGGCGGAGTGCAGTTCGTGACTGCGGCCAGACAGAATGCGCAATTGCTCGGCCGCCTGGATGCGGCCGGCCGGTTTGGTAAAAAGATCTTGCCCCAGCGCAAGCGTCTGATCGGCTCCGACCACAAAATGGCCGGGCCGGCGGATCGATACCGAGCGGGCTTTCTCGCGCGCCAAAAGCCCGGCGATCTCGCTTGGAGACGTACGGCCGGAAGCTTGTTGCACAGCGCGCTCATCGATTTCGGCGGCAACCGCTTCGAATTCGATCCCTGCATTTGCAAGCAGCGTCTGCCGCGCCTGGCTTTGAGACGCGAGAATCAGACGCTCTTGCCCGCGCCACAACGTCATTCTGCAAGCCGTTGCCGTTGCCGGTCGGCGAACAGCTTGAGTACGGCGGCGGCAGTCTCTTCGATCGATCGACGGGTCACGTCCAGCTGGGCCCAGTTGAATTTGGCGCTCAGGCGTCGGGCGAACGCCACTTCATCCGCGACGGCCTGGCGGTCGATATAGTCGTCATTGCCGCTCCCCGCCCCCATGCTCAACAGCCGGTTTTGCCGAACCTGGATCAGGCGCTCGGGCGTGGCATGCAGGCTGACGACGAGAGGTTTTTTCAACGTCTCCAGTTGGTGCGGGACCGCGATGCCCGGCACCAGCGGAACATTGGCGGTGCGTATGCCGCGGTTTGCCAGATAAATCGAGGTCGGTGTCTTCGAAGTACGGGACACGCCGACCAGCACAACTTCAGCGTCTTCGAGACCTTCGACGTGCTGGCCGTCGTCGTGGATCATCGTGTAGTTCAAGGCGTCGATTCGCTTGAAGTATTCGGCATTCAGGGTGTGCTGCGCACCGACGCGGCCGGTCGTTGCCGCGCCGAGATAAGCCTGGAATAGTTGCATGACCGGTCCGATGATGGACAGGCTCGGTATGTTGATCTGCTGGCACTTCGCTTCCAGCCTGCCGACGAGGTCCTTCTCCAGCAATGTAAAGAGAACGATACCTGGCGCTTCCTCGATTTCGTCCAGCACGCGGTCGAGCTGCTTCTGGCTTCGAACCAACGGATAGACATGCTCGACCGCCGTCACGTTGGCGTACTGCGCGGCTACGGCGCGGGCCACCGTGATCAGGGTCTCACCCGTCGAATCGGAGACAAGGTGAAGATGGAAATAACTGCCGCTCGTGGGCACCTGAACCCCTGTGTAATCTGTGAATCCCTGTGGAGCCTACCTGAGAGAATCGACCATCGATCGCGGGATCGGGGACAACCCGGTTTTTTCTGCACAGCCCCCGCGACCGGGAGAACTCTGACCGCCGCCGGCAATGATAGTGACATCGTGTGGACTTGTCTCTTGATAACCCGACCCCTCACCTATGTAAGCAGTTGAACCGAGGGGTCATTCGGGAACGAGAACGCCCGATCAAAAATCGGCGACGGATGTGAACAAGCTACAGGTAACCTCGGGACAGTTTTGCGCGGGCCCAATTCACGGCTACTTAGACTCAAACTCTAAGATTCTAGAATTATTAGTTTAGATAAGACCTGCTAGCGGATATGTCTGGTTCACGCTCGACGAACGGCAGTTGTGTTCGAGCAAGACAGCCGACATTCCGGTGCTTCCGGGATCGAACCAGCAAATCCCGAAGCGGTGAGTTTTTCCTGATGTACGAATGGATCAAGGCGCTGCACGTGATCGCGATCATCGCGTGGATGGCCGGCATGCTGTATCTGCCGCGACTGTTCGTCTACCATTGCGAAGCCAAAAGCGGCTCCCGGCAATCCGAAACCTTCAAGGTGATGGAACGCAGACTGCTGAAGGCGATCATCAACCCGGCGATGGCGGTGACCTGGGTGGCCGGACTTTACCTCGCCTGGGCTGGCCATTTTCTTACCGCCGGTTGGTTCCACGGCAAGCTTCTGCTCGTGCTGCTGCTGTCTGGGGTCCACGGTTTTTTTTCCCGCTGCGTTAAGGATTTCGCGGCCGACCGCAATCGCCGTAGCCAAAAATTCTATCGTATTGTCAACGAGGTACCAACCGGGCTGATGATAGGAATAGTGATTCTGGTGATTGTGAAGCCGTTCTGAAGACCAGTGGCTCGGCTCAAGGCGTGCTTGCGGAACGCCGATCCATTTTCTATATTGATGTTATCCCACCCACGCATGCGGATGTGGTTGCGTTTCGGTCTCTTTCCTGAGCCGGCCGCCGCATCAGGTTTGAAGCCTCTCCGGCGCTTTCCTTGCTCAGACCTGCGACCTTCCCGGTCTCGCGTCCGCAATTTTACCAGCCCAGCCCCCTTCTCCGAGTTACTCCACAGGACCATCCCAATGCGGGAAATGAAGCTTCAAGACCTCAAAGCCCAGACACCAGCAGAACTCGTTTCCTTCGCCGAGGAAAAAGGCGTCGAGAACGCCAGCACCATGCGCAAGCAGGAGCTGATGTTTGCCATCCTCAAGCAGCTTGCGATTCAGGAAACCGACATCATCGGTGAAGGGGTTGTCGAGGTTCTCTCTGATGGTTTCGGTTTTTTGCGCTCGCCGGACGCCAATTATCTACCCGGTCCTGATGACATCTACGTATCTCCGTCGCAAATCCGCCGATTCGGCCTTCGCACCGGCGACACCATCGAGGGTCACATTCGCAGCCCAAAGGAAGGCGAACGTTACTTCGCGCTGCTGAAGGTCAATACGCTCAATTTCGAAGACCCCGAAAAATCAAAACACAAGGTCAACTTCGACAATCTCACGCCGCTGTTTCCTGATCAGCGCTTTCGGCTCGAACTTGAAGACCCGACCCGAAAGGACCTTTCGGCAAGGGTTATCGACATCGTTGCACCAATCGGAAAGGGGCAACGCGCGCTGATCGTCGCCCCTCCCCGCACCGGAAAAACCGTGCTGATGCAGAACATCGCGCACTCCATCACGGCCAATCATCCGGAGTGCTATCTCATCGTGCTGCTGATCGATGAACGCCCCGAGGAAGTCACCGACATGCAGCGTTCGGTCAAAGGCGAAGTGGTTTCCTCGACCTTCGATGAGCCCGCGGTACGCCACGTCCAGGTCGCCGAGATGGTCATCGAGAAGGCCAAGCGGCTGGTCGAGCATGGCCGCGATGTGGTTATCCTGCTGGACTCGATCACGCGTCTGGGACGCGCCTACAACACCGTGGTGCCCTCATCCGGCAAAGTCCTGACTGGCGGCGTCGACGCCAATGCGTTGCAGAGGCCAAAGCGCTTCTTCGGCGCCGCGCGCAATATCGAGGAGGGCGGCTCGCTCACGATCATCGCGACCGCGCTGGTCGATACCGGCAGCCGCATGGATGAAGTGATCTTCGAAGAATTCAAGGGCACCGGCAATTCCGAACTGATTCTCGATCGCAAGGTGTCCGACAAGCGGACTTTCCCGGCCATCGACATCTCGCGTTCGGGTACCCGCAAGGAAGAGTTGATCACTGATCCGCAAGTTCTAAAAAAGATGTACGTGCTGCGCCGGATACTCAATCCGATGGGCACCATGGACGCGATCGACTTCCTGTTGGACAAGCTGCGCAACACCAAGAACAACTCGGAATTCTTCGAATCGATGAATACCTGAGCTGGTTGAGTGGTGGAGGAGGGGGTTCTGCCACCACGAACGGACCCGAGTTTTGCTGCGCGATTGCTGCGCTCGGGGCTGCAGCAATTAGGCTCGCAGAGGGTCTAGTATACCCGTAAGCACTTGATATCGTTAGCGTCTACGTGCGTGTACGTTGCGCCACGATTTCCCGTTCACGGTCCATAGGCGTCGATTATGCTGCAGCCGGCGTGCACCATTGCTGCATGTTAGAAGGCTCGGTGCGCCTCCAAGAGTGCCGAGCCGGTGCGAAGGGATCAGGCAAACCAGGCGATGCATCCGCGCGAGCAAACCATTTTTGCCCTGTCGACGGGCAGGCCACCGAGTGCGATTGCTATTGTGCGGGTCTCGGGACCTCGGGCCGGCGCCGTTTTGCGCGCGATCTCGGGCAAGATGCCGATGCCCCGAAGAGCAACCCGTGCTTTGCTGCGCGATGCGAAACAGCAACCGATCGATGACGCGGTCACGCTGTGGTTTCCGGGTCCAGCCAGCGTGACCGGCGAAGATGTGGCCGAACTGCATGTCCATGGGGGGCGGGCGGTATTGGCGGCCGTTGTTGCGGCGCTTTCGGAGTTTGACGAGGCGCGTGCGGCCGAGCCAGGCGAATTTAGCCGGCGTGCGTTCGAGAACGGCAAGCTTGATCTCACCGAAGCTGAAGGCCTGGACGATCTGATCCACGCCGACACCGATCGCCAGCGCCGCCAGGCGCTCCGCCAGCTCAAAGGCCTGCTCGGCCATAAGGCGCGCGACTGGCGTAACCAGCTCATCGAAGCTTCCGCGTTGATCGAGGCCGGACTTGATTTTTCCGACGAGGGCGATGTGCCGGGCGAACTGATTTCGCCTGCGCTGGCCAAGGTCAAAGCCCTGCTTGGCGAAATCGAGGATGTCCTTGCGGCTCAGGGGCGAAGTGAACGATTGCGGGAAGGACTTGTGGTGGCGATCGCAGGTCCTCCGAACGTCGGCAAGTCCACCCTCGTCAATCTGCTCGCGCGGCGCGACGTGGCGATCGTCTCACCGTACGCCGGCACGACCCGGGATGTGATCGAGGTGCAGCTCGATCTCGATGGCTATCCGGTGACAGTCGTCGATACCGCCGGCATCCGTGAGACAATGGATCCGGTGGAGCAGGAGGGGGTGCGGCGGGCGAGGGCCCGCGTCTCAGAGGCGGATCTGGTGCTGTGGATGAGCGACCCGGAGCATGAGACCGAGCCGGATGATACCGAGGCGCCCGTCTGGAGGGTTCGGAACAAGATCGACCTGGTGGAGCGGGGCGCGACAGCAGCGCCGGTCGGCGTTTTCCCCTCGAAAACGCGTGCGAGCAGTTTCGACATTTCGGCCAGCCGAGGCGATGGCATCGGCGAACTGCTGGCCGGGATCGCCGCATTCGCCCAGGACGCGCTGGGCTCGGACGAGGGTGCCCTGATCACAAGGGAGCGCCAGCGCGCGCTGCTTGTGGATACCGCGGCTGCGCTGCATCGCAGCATTGAGTCGATGAAAAAGGGAGAGGAACTTGCGGCCGAGGATTTGCGCTCGGCCAGTTTTTCTTTAGGCCGGCTGCTTGGACGTGTTGACGTTGAACATATTCTGGATGTCATCTTCAGCCAGTTCTGTATTGGCAAGTGATAGTCTTTGGTTCATTTCTTGGGAGCAGTTTGAGCCAAGGCAGACGAGCGTGTTTCACGTGAAACAGCTGCTTCAGCGCTCTTGGTCGGCCGCGCCAAACTTACCGCTTCCGGCTTCTGCGACCCCGCTGTAGAAGTCGCACATGATTGCCCCCACAGAATCATTCGACGTCATCGTAATTGGCGGCGGTCACGCCGGATGTGAAGCCGCCAGCGCCTCCGCGCGCATGGGCGCTAGCACCGCGTTGGTGACCCATCGCTTTTCGACGGTAGGCGCGATGTCGTGCAATCCCGCGATCGGTGGGCTGGGCAAGGGGCATCTCGTCCGCGAAGTCGACGCCATGGACGGCCTGATGGGACTGGTGGCCGACGCGTCGGGAATCCAGTTTCGCATGCTCAACCGCCGAAAGGGGCCGGCGGTGCGGGGCCCTCGAGCTCAAGCCGACCGCAAGCTCTATGCGGCGGCAATGCAGGCCGCGATCCGGGAAACGGCCAATCTTAGCGTCATCGAAGGCGAGGCCGACGATCTCGTGGTTTCCGACGGCCGCGTGACCGGCGCGCGTCTGGTTGGAGGGCGCGAGCTTTCGGCCGGCGCCGTCGTGATTACGACCGGGACTTTCCTTCGGGGACTGATCCATCTGGGCGAGAAGAACTGGCCGGCGGGCCGGGCCGGGGAGGCGCCCGCATTTGGACTCTCCGCCTCGTTCGAACGCGCCGGCTTTCGCTTGGGACGGCTGAAGACCGGTACGCCGCCGCGCCTGGACGGTACCACGATCGACTGGTCGGCCGTTGAAATGCAGCCAGGCGACGATCCGCCCGAGCCGTTTTCAGTGATGACCGATCGGATCACGACGCCCCAAATCCAGTGCGGCATCACCCGCACGACGCCAGCGACCCACGATTTGATCAGGGCCAATGTCCATCGCTCACCGATGTACTCCGGTCAGATCAAGAGTACCGGGCCGCGGTATTGTCCTTCCATCGAAGACAAGATCGTTCGCTTTGGCGACCGCGACGGCCATCAGATCTTCCTCGAACCCGAAGGCCTCGACGACACCACGGTTTACCCCAACGGCATCTCGACCTCCTTGCCGGAAGCGGTCCAGCTACAGCTCCTGGCGACCATACCCGGGCTGGAGCGCGTGAGGATGGTCCGGCCGGGCTACGCCATCGAATACGATCACGTCGATCCGCGCGAGCTAGATCCGTCCTTGCAGACCAAGCGGCTGAGAGGATTATTCCTGGCCGGTCAGATCAACGGGACGACGGGGTACGAAGAGGCGGCAGCCCAAGGCCTTGTGGCTGGCATCAACGCGGCATTGGCAGCTGGGGCCGCTGAGCCCATCATATTCGACCGCGCGGACGGCTATCTCGGCGTTATGATCGATGACCTGGTTACCCGGGGCATAACCGAGCCATACCGGATGTTTACCTCGCGGGCCGAGTACCGGCTAACGCTGCGGGCCGACAACGCGGACCAGCGGCTCACGGACAAGGCCATTGCTATCGGCTGCGTCGGGCAAGCGCGTTCCAAGCGCCACGCGGCCAAGATGTCTGCCCTCACTGCCGCCAAGACCCTGTCGAGATCGCTGACCTTGACGCCGAACGAAGCGGCCAGGCACGGGTTGACGCTCAACAAGGACGGGCAGCGCCGGTCGGCTTTCGAACTGCTGGCCTATCCAGACATCGGATGGCCCCAGGTACGCGGCATCTGGCCGGAATTGGCGGACATCGATCGCGGCATAGCGGGCCATCTGGAGATCGACGCGAAGTACGATGTGTATCTCAAGCGCCAGGTCGCCGACGTCGATGCGTTCCGCCGGGACGAGGGGATGGTTCTGGGCAACATCGATTATGGCCTGGTGCCAGGATTGTCGAACGAGGCGCGGGCGAAGCTTGAGAAGGCGCGTCCGTGGACAGTGGGGCAGGCGAGTCGACTGGATGGTCTGACGCCAGCGGCGCTTGGGATCCTAGCGGCCTATCTCCGGCGAGCGGCGCGCAACGCCGCAGCGGTCAAATCCGCTTAGGCGTTTCACGTGAAACAGCGCAACGCCTCCCCGCCTTTGATCTCCTCCGACGGCCCGGAGCCTGCTCCACGAGACGGCGGTGGCGATAAGGCGGCGGCACTGGCCGCGACGCCCATTTCACGTGAAACAGAATCCCTCCTGGAGCGCTATCTCGACCTGCTACGGGAATGGCAGGTCAAGACGAACCTGGTGGCGTCTTCCACACTCCCTCATCTCTGGACCCGACATGTCTCGGACTCGCTGCAGCTGTTGCAGCTCGCTCCGGCCGCCAAGGTGTGGGTGGACCTCGGTAGCGGGGCCGGGTTTCCCGGCGTGGTTCTCGCCTGCGCGCTTAGGGATACTCCGGACGCGATGGTCCATTTGATCGAGCGCAATGCCAAGAAGGCCGCCTTCCTGCGCGAAGCGATTCGGATCACCAATGCTCCGGGCAAGGTGCATCTGGCTGATATCGGGGAAATTGTGGATAGAATCGCCGGAGCGGTCGATTGCGTCACCGCCAGGGCGGTGGCTCCGCTACACCAATTGGTAGGTTTTGCCGAACCATTGGTGAGACGAGGAGCCAAAGCTCTGTTTCTCAAGGGTCAAGATGTAGATACTGAATTGACCGAAGCCACTAAATATTGGAATATCAAGCCGCATTTACATCCCAGCCGCACCAGCGGACAGGGCTGGATCGTCGAACTCGATAGGATCGAGCGGCGTACCGTGTCCACCAAGGCCTGATTGGCGCCAGCATGACCGCGATTGAGGGGATAGATCACGAGGACAGCGCGCCCGCGCTGCCGGCCCATCCGCGGATCCTGGCGCTCGCCAATCAGAAGGGTGGGGTGGGCAAGACGACAACGGCGATCAATCTAGGTACGGCCTTGGCCGCCATTGGGGAGCGCGTGCTGATCGTGGATCTCGATCCGCAGGGAAATGCCTCGACCGGTCTTGGAATTGACCGCCGCAACAGAAGCTGTTCGACGTACGATGTCCTGATCGGCGAAGCACCGCTGCGCGACGCGGTGGTGGCGACGGCGGTGCCGAGGTTGCATATCGCCGCTTCAACCATGGATCTGTCGGGTCTGGAGCTTGAACTGGGATCGACGCGCGATCGCGCATTCCGGCTCCGGGACGCGATCGCAGCTTTGAACGTCAAAGCCACCGCGGATGCCGATTACACCTACGTGCTGATCGATTGCCCGCCGTCGCTCAATCTTCTGACCGTAAATGCGATGGCGGCGTCCGACGCCATCCTGGTGCCGCTGCAGTGCGAGTTCTTCGCCCTCGAAGGGCTCTCGCAGTTGCTGCAGACCGTCGAGCAGGTGCGCACCACGCTGAACCCGAACCTCTCGATACATGGCATTGTGCTAACCATGTTCGATTCCCGAAACAATCTGTCGAATCAGGTTGTGGCCGATGTCCGCCAGTTCATGGGCGCCAAGGTTTACAAGACCATGATCCCGCGCAACGTGCGAATCTCGGAGGCGCCATCATACGGAAAACCGGTGTTGGTGTACGATCTCAAATGCGTCGGCAGCGAAGCCTATCTGAAGCTTGCGACCGAAGTGATCCAGCGCGAGCGCGAGATTCTTACGCACATCCCAAGCAGCGTCATCCCGCAAAGCCTGGCCTAGCCGATTCCGCCGCCACGGTAAGCAGCTGACGTCGAATCGCGGTGCGCTCGTCGCGAATGTCCGGTGTCGAGATTACGAAACAGGAGTGCTGAAGTTGAATCCAAGGGAGCTGGCGATGGCCGATGAAGCGCGTTCCCGTTTGGGCCGCGGTCTTGCGAGTCTGATCGGAGATGTCGGGGGCGAGGCCGCGCATCTGGATCGCCCGCGCGCTCAGCGCAAGGTGCCGATTGAATTTCTCAAGCCGAATCCGCGCAACCCGCGTCGCGAGTTCGCCGAGGCCGAACTTCGGGAGCTCGCCGATTCGATTCGCCAGCACGGCGTGATCCAGCCCATCGTGGTGCGCCCGGTGCGCGGCGCGCAGGATCGATACGAGATTATCGCCGGCGAGCGCCGCTGGCGCGCCTCGCAAATCGTCGGGCTGCACGAGGTACCGGTGGTGCCGGTCGACGTCAGCGATTCGGACGCGCTTGAGATCGCAATCATCGAAAACGTCCAACGCGAAGATCTCAATGCGATCGAAGAAGCGCTGGGCTATCACGCGCTCGCGGATGAATTCAAACGCAGCCAGGACGAGATCGCAAAGATCGTCGGCAAGAGCCGCAGTCACGTCGCCAACATGATGCGACTGACCAAATTGCCGCCCGAAGTGCAAGCCTATATCGCGCAGGGACGGCTATCGGCGGGTCACGCGCGGGCCTTGATCGGCGTGCCCGACCCGTCCGCCGCCGCCAAACGCATCATCAAAGAGGCTCTCAATGTGCGTCAGGCCGAGGCGCTGGCCCATGTCGAGGGCGTGCCGGTCCGCAAGACTCAGAAGGCGCGCGGCGGCAAGGTGAAGGATGCCGACACCGTCGCGCTCGAAAAACGACTTACCGACCAGCTCGGACTGCGGGTCAATATCGATCATCGCGGTGGCGGCGGCACTGTACTGATCCGATACCGGGACCTCGATCAACTCGACGGAATTGTGCGCAGGCTGGTGTGAAGAATTGACGCGCCACTCCCGTGTTTGGTTGCTGCGCGGAGTGCCGGTCAAGATCGGTGTTTAATTGGAGTCGGTGCGCCGTGCTGCACTTACCGCGATCGACAACAGCGTGCGTTGTGCGATCACAGCGGCAAGCGGCGCATGTTTGCGCATGTCGAGCGCTGCGGTCGCGAGCTGATCGATGATCGACGTCAACCGTGCCGGATTGAATTTACGCAGCGCAATTTCGACATTGGCTTTTCGTGAGAAGTGTAGCCGCGGAAATCCGCTGTCGAGCAGCATCGATGCCGGCGTTCCCTCGGCGACCGCGAGCGCGGACTTGTGCAGCCACGCCGCCTGACGTTGGGCGGCCGAAATAATCATTCCGGGATAGGTACCGGCATTCAGCGCTTTCACGAACTCGCTCTCCACCACCTCCGGTTTTCCGGCAAACGCCCCATCAACGATCGGATCGATCTTCAACTCGGACGCATCGGCGACAACGGCCAACACGTCGTCGATGGTGACCTCTGCTTGACCGTGAGCGTAGAGCGTAAGTTTTTTCAGTTCGTTCCGCGTGGCCTGCCGGTCGCCGCCGAGCAGCGAGGCCAGGCTCGCGCGCGCATCCGGCGCGATCCGCAAATTGGCGGCTCGCATTTCATCATCGATCAGCCTTGCGATATCGCGCTCGCCATCGGGGTAGCAGGCAATCGCCACCGCCGTCTTGGCGCGCTCGCAGGCTTTGCGGAGCGGCGATTCAGGTCGCAGTTCGCCGGCCTCGATCACCACCCGGCAATCTTTCAAAGGGCTGGCCGCGAGGACATCGATGCCGCTGGCGAAACTACGGGAACCTGCGCGGACGCGAATCGCGCGGCGGCCGCCGAACAGCGGGATCGTCATCGCTTCATCGACCAGCCGCGAGGGCTCCGCCGAAAGCTCGTCGCCATCCAGCTTCACCATCGAGAACGGATCGTTGGGATCGTCGACGGCGGACGCAAGTAGCGCGTCAGCGCGCTCGCGCACCAGACCGGCATCCGGGCCATAGAGCAGGACGATGGGCCTGCCCGGGTCCGGCCTGGCAAGAAAGGCGTCGATTTCTTTTCCGCGAAGCGCAACCACGGCGGATTTCTAAGGCTTGTCGTGCCCGCCTGCGCGCCGGCGCGCATTCGGAATGCAATGGCGGGAAACTTCAAGGCTTCGCTCGTTGCGAACGCGTCCGGGCATGTCGGTCAGCCTATCATGTACCGGCGACGAAGAACGAGGCCAGCCGGGTCTGGATATTTTCCGCGATTTCCTGCGCGGCGCGATCTTCGGCATCCCGAACCGCGCGGGCGCGAGCGAAGCGCTGCAACTGACCTGGTATGTCGTACGAAACCCGCGAGAAGGTGGTGCCGGTCATGACCGACTTGTTGGACACGATCTCGACCAGATTGTACTGCGCATCGAGGCTGTAGTTCTCGCTGGAGGGCAGCGCCGTGTTGGGATCGACCATCAGCGAGGAACGGCTGGTGGAGAACCGAAGCACCAGCCGATGGGTAGGGGGCATGCCGGTAGCATTGCCGTAAAGCTTGAATGCCAGCGCATTGCGGATCTCGACCCCGAGCCGCGCTTCCCGAGAGGCGTTCGGCTTGTTGACGGGCGGCAGCTCGACCCCCATCAGCTTTTCTCGCAGCCCAGGCGTGCCGTCCGAGCGTTCGGCATACATCGGCTGGAAACAGCCGGCGGTGAGCGCGGCCGCGGCGGCGACGGCGAAAAGCCGAGCGGCGATGCGAAGGCTAGCCAACGACATTCACGATCCTTTTGGGAACGATGATCACCTTGCGGACGGCCTTGCCGGCCAAGCTTTGTTTTACCGCATCAAGCGTCAGAACGGCAGCCTCAATTTCAGGATTTTGGGCAGTGCTGGCGACCGTCACTTCGCCCCTTTTCTTCCCGTTTACCTGCACCACCAGCGTGACCGTGTCTTCCACCAGCAAATCGCGCTCGATTTTGGGCCAAACGGCCTCTGAAACCAGCCCCGGCTGGCCTAGCACCGCCCAGCATTCCTCCGCCAGATGCGGCATCATCGGTGCGAACAGGTGGACAAGAATCACAGCCGCCTCCTGCACCGCCCACCGCAGATCCTCGCTCGGCTCCCCCTCGCGCGCCAGTAGGTCGGCGAGCGCGTTCGAAAATTCGCGGATATAGGCGAGGCAGACGTTGAAATGCAGCCTTTCGATTCCCGTCGAGACCTTGTCCAGCGCGCCGTGCGCGGCCTTGCGCAGCGCCATCGCCTCCGGACCAAAGGATGTGGGGGAGGCAGGTGGCGCCGCTTTGGCGATTGCAGCCGATTCGTTGACCAGCCGCCAGAGGCGCTGCACAAATCGCGATGCGCCCTGCACGCGCTCGTCGCTCCAGATCACGTCGCGCTCGGGTGGAGAATCCGAGAGCATGAACCAGCGCGCTACGTCAGCACCATAGCTGGCGATGATGTCATCGGGGTCCACGGTGTTGCGCTTGGACTTGGACATCTTCTCGATCGAGCCGATCGAGATTGCTTCGCCGGTCGTCATCAATGACGCGTGGCGGCCGTTGGCGCCGGTTTGGACCTTGACCTCCGCCGGCGTGACGTACGATCCATCCGCCTTTTGATACGTCTCATGCACCACCATGCCTTGCGTGAACATTCCGGCAAATGGCTCATCCATCCCGATATGGCCGGTGGCCTTCATGGCGCGGGTGAAGAAGCGGCTATACAGCAGGTGCAGGATCGCATGCTCCACGCCGCCGATATATTGGTCGACCGGCATCATCCGGTTGACGACGGCGGGTGTGGTCGGCTCGCTGTCGTTCCACGGGTCGGTGAAGCGCGCGAAGTACCACGAGGAATCCACAAACGTATCCATCGTGTCGGTTTCGCGCGTGGCATCGCCGCCGCATTGCGGGCAGGCGACGTGCTTCCATGTCGGGTGATGATCCAGGGCATTTCCCGGCCGGTCGAACGTGACATCTTCCGGCAGCACTACCGGGAGGGCCTTGTCGGGCACCGGAACCACGTCGCATTTGGGGCAGTGGATCACCGGGATCGGGCAGCCCCAATAGCGCTGACGCGAAATGCCCCAATCGCGCAAACGAAAATTCACCTGCCGTTCGCCGACGGGCATATTGCCGCGCGATTCCCGCTCCAGCCGATTTGCAACGTCTTCCTTGGCTTGCTCGATGGTCATCCCGTTCAGAAAACGCGAATTGATCATGCGACCTTCGCCGTCATAGGCGGTGTCGGTGATAACGAACGATTTCGGGTCCTGATCTTCAGGGCAAACAACGGGTGTATTGCCCAGCCCGTATTTGTTGACGAAGTCGAGGTCGCGCTGGTCGTGCGCCGGGCAACCGAAGATCGCGCCGGTGCCGTATTCCATCAGCACGAAATTGGCGACGTAGACCGGCAGTTTCCACTGGGGATCAAAGGGGTGGATCGCTTTGATCCCGGTGTCGAAACCCAGCTTCTCCGCGGTGTCGATGATTTCCTGCGCGGTTCCGTGGCGCTTGGCGTCGGTGATGAACTTCCCGAGCTCGGGATTATTCGCCGCAGCCGCCTGCGCCAGCGGGTGATCCGGCGCGATCGCCATGAACTTCGCCCCGAATAGCGTGTCGTGCCGGGTCGTGAATATTTTCAGCTCGGTCTCGCCTGATGGAGTCGTCGCAGGATCAAGTGCGAAGCGCACCAGCAGGCCTTCGCTGCGGCCGATCCAGTTCCGCTGCATTAGCCGGACCTTGTCGGGCCAGCGATCGAGCGTGTCGAGCGCCGACAGCAGCTCCTGCGAATATTTGCTGATCTTGAACACCCACTGCTTCATCTCGCGCTGCTCGACAAGCGCGCCGGAGCGCCAGCCGCGGCCCTCGATCACCTGCTCGTTGGCGAGCACGGTCATGTCGACGGGGTCCCAGTTGATCTTGCGGTGCTCGCGCTCGGCGAGACCGGCGCGCATAAAGTCGAGAAATAGTTTCTGCTGATGCTTGTAATAGGAGGGATCGCAGGTCGCGAATTCCCGGCTCCAGTCGAGCGAGAGCCCGATGGACCGGAGCTGCTTTTTCATCGTCGCTATGTTGTCGTAGGTCCATGCCTTCGGTGCGACCTTGCGCTCGATCGCGGCATTTTCCGCCGGCAGCCCGAATGCGTCCCAACCCATCGGGTGCAGCACGTTGTAGCCCTTGGCGCGCATGAAGCGCGCCAGCACGTCTCCCAGCGTGTAGTTGCGGACATGGCCGATATGGATGCGCCCGGACGGGTACGGGAACATCTCAAGCACATAGTATTTCGGCCGCGGATCGTCGTTTTTGGATGCAAAGATCGCTTTTTCGTCCCACTGGCGTTGCCAGCGCGGCTCGGATTCGCGTGCGTTGTAGCGTTCGGAGGTCATGGAATCGCAAGCTTTTTTGGATTGTCATCCGTCTGGTGGGGACGGCGGACTAGGCCACAAAAGCGCCTGGGGGGTCAACGGGCCGCAGCCGTAAATGGTTTGCCCAGAGCTCGCTAGCTGGCCAGCGCAACCGTTCCATCCGGGGCGCGAACGAACCCGTGCTCCACGACCGTATTTCGGCCTCGGCGCTTGGCGGCATAGAGCGCGGCATCGGCAGCCTCGATCAGGTCGCCCGTGGCCTGCGCGTCGCCTGGCCTGGTGCAGGCGACGCCGACGCTGACCGTGACGGCCTGGTAGCTGCTCGTGCTATGCGGCATTGCGAGTTTGTGTACCTCGGCGCGCACCAGCTCACCGATGTCGCGAGCTCGGTCCGCGTCGGTGCCCGGCAGCAGCAAGCAAAATTCCTCGCCGCCATAACGCCCGGCAAAGCCCGCGCATTGAGCCGCGATCCCGGCCAGCGTTTGGCCCAACCGGGCGAGGCAGGAGTCCCCTTCGGGATGGCCATAGGTGTCGTTGAACAGCTTGAAATGATCGACGTCGATCATCAACAGCGACAGCTCGTTGCGCAGTTGCTGTGCCTTCATCCATTCGAAATCCAGCCGGCTCTGGAAGCCCCGCCGGTTGGCCAGCCCGGAAAGCATATCGACGGAGGCGATCACGGTCAGGCGGTCGTTGGTCGCAACCAATTCCCGCTCACGTCCCCCGAGCTGCGCCGCCATGGCGTTGAAGGCGCGGGCCAGCGGCACAAATTCCGCGGGCAGCGACTTGCGCGCGGCGCGGACGGTCCAGTCGCCCTGGCCGAAGCGCTTTGCCATCGACGCGATCAGCTCGATCGGCTGAATGATGAGCTTCTCCGCCGCGATCAAGGCGCCGAGAAGCACGAGCAGGCATACGAAAGCGAGTTGCAGGTAGGCGGTGCGGATCTCGCGATCGATCGCGGCGGACACCTTCGACTCGTCGATGCTCAGGATCAGCCGCGATTGCGTCCCGGCGATGCGAGCAAAGCTGAGCGCGCGCCTGGAGCCGTCAGCGGCCACGAAGGAAGCCGATCCTTGCGGCTCGTCCGAACCGAGCGCCTTCTCCGCCGCCCCCGAGAACAGCGACAAGGTCTCGAGCGAATGGCCGATCATGCTGGCTTGATCCGTTGGCGCCGCCAGCACGGTGCCGGTACTGTCGACCAACGCGGCTGTAATCCCAGGCCTGCCGCCAAGGTTGCCCATTATCTTCGACATCCAATCGAGATTGATGCCCGCAAGGATAACAGAATCCGCCTGGACGTTGATGGCAGATACGGGGTAGGCCGCCATGACCACGGGCTTGTTGGTGACCTTGGCGAACAGGTAGTCGCTGAAGACCATGTCGCCGCTGGCGCGCGCCTTCTGCAGATAGGCACGATCGCTCAGATCGAGCCCCACGAAGATGTTGTTTGTCGAACATTGCACCCGACCGTCGCCACCGACGATCAGCAGAGTCCGTATCCACAGCAGATTCGCGGTGAGGCTGGCGCGCAGGATATCGCAACTGCGACCGATGCCCCCCACCGACTCCCGGATATAGGCGGCCGACTTCAACACAGCTTCGACGGAGGAGATGACTTCCTGCTGGGCCTGGGCAGAGTGTTGCGCCAGAGTCGAGAAGTCGGTCGCCGCGCGAGCGATCTGTTTTGCCCGCGCATCCTCCAACGAGCGGGCGCGCTCCAGCATCAAGGGAGCTACCAGGATCAGCGCCAGCAATGCCAG
The DNA here is from genome assembly GCA_045811665.1 of Bradyrhizobium sp. Classification (GTDB taxonomy): domain Bacteria; phylum Pseudomonadota; class Alphaproteobacteria; order Rhizobiales; family Xanthobacteraceae; genus Bradyrhizobium. Next base: position 14,227 of record JBJMTO010000146.1, on the reverse strand, counting down.
GCGCGCGCGGATCCCGAGAAGCTTGCTGAGCTTCACTCTGTTGCGATTGAAACTTACGCGTGACATCTTTGGTCCCCGACCCCAAATGGCAGGGTAAAAGGAATGCTTCAAAAAGAGTTTCTCAAACTCGTTAAAGTTGGAAACATCTGCTGGAACTTGCCCATTACAGGTGCACATGACGCCTCGAGAATCATCACCGTCGAGTCCGCCAGTAGCTAGCGGGCTTGAGAATGTGGAGCAGGAGATCGCGCGTGCCTGCGAGCAGGCGCGCCGCGATCGCGCGTCGGTGACGCTGGTGGCGGTCTCGAAGACGTTCACCGCAGAGGCAATCGTGCCGGTCATCGCCGCCGGACAGCGCGTGTTCGGCGAGAATCGCGTACAGGAGGCGAAGGCGAAGTGGCCAGGGTTAATGTCGCGTTACCCAGGCATCGCGCTGCATCTGATCGGCCCGCTGCAATCGAACAAGGCCAAGGAAGCGATCGCGCTGTTTGATGTCATTCACTCGGTGGACCGTCCGAGTATTTGCGAAGCCTTAGCCAAGGAGATCAAATCTCAACAGCGCCGGCCGGAGTTGTTCGTCCAGATCAACACCGGCGAGGAACCGCAGAAGGCCGGCATCGCTCCGGACCAGGCCGATGCTTTCATCGGCCAATGCCGCGACAAGTATGGGCTGCAAATTTCCGGGCTGATGTGCATTCCGCCCGTTGACGATCCACCAGCACCGCATTTCGCGCTGACTGCGAAGATTGCTGCCCGCAACGGATTGCCGAATCTTTCAATGGGCATGAGCGCGGACTTCGCGGTCGCGATCCAGTTCGGTGCCACTCACGTCCGTATCGGCTCGGCGATCTTCGGGCAGCGCTAGCGCTGCTTATCCAATGACGATTTTCGTTTGCGGTCCCAGGCGCGCCAACAGCCGAAGCATCGCCGATTGCGTCATCGACACGCATCCCGCCGTCGGGCCGAAATTCTCGCGCGCCAGATGCAGGAAGACCGCGCTGCCGCGGCCGGAGACTCGTGGCGAGCTGTTGTGATCGATCTCGACGATAAAGTCATAGAGGTGGTCCTCGCGTTTGAGGCGATCGCCGCCGGCATCCCTGCTCCGCTGCACCGGCCGGTTATAATGGCGACTCTGAGGGTCCTCGCACCACGCGTCAGCCGGGCCGATGGCGCGAACCGGCAGAAACGTCCGTGGCCGTCGGTGACGATCGGAACGCCACCATAATCGTAGCGGCCGGAACGTGCCTTTCGGGGTGCCGCCATCGCCTTCGCGCTTGTTGGCTTTGATTCCTCCGCGTCCCAACGCGACCGGTACGGTCTGCCCGCCAGCGCTGAGCCAGCCTCGGCTTGGATTTCCGGCCGCTGCCTGGATTCTGATCACGGTAAGCGGCCGAGCCAGCGCGCTGCTGCCGTAACCGTCTGAAATGACGTGACTTTGCATAACGCCGCAAACCCCCGGATTGTCCCCTCGCCTGCGACGCCCTATCTCACCAGTTAAGTGACATTGATCCAAATGCGTCCGAATTCTGGGTTACAGTGCGCTTCGCCTTGTGAATCGGTAACGGTCCCCCACCTCAAGACGAATATGACCTAGCGAACCCGATCTTACCAACCGACACCAAGAGTGAACGCGCATCGTACGCACGCGACGTCGCAGAGGATTGTATACATGGCTAATGCCCGCAAGATCCTGATCGTGGATGACGATACCGATCTGCGAGACACATTGGTGGAGCAGCTATCGCTGCACGATGAATTCGAAGCTTCGGCGGTGGACACAGGGGCCAAGGGGGCCAGTGCCGCGAAGGCCAATTCGCCCGATCTGGTGCTGATGGATGTGGGGCTGCCCGACACTGACGGCCGCGAAGTCGTTCGTTCCCTACGAAAGGGCGGCTTCAAGGCGCCGATCATCATGCTGACCGGCCACGACACTGATTCGGACACTATCCTGGGCCTCGAATCCGGCGCCAACGATTATGTCGCCAAGCCGTTCAGGTTCGCCGTGCTGCTAGCGCGGATCAGGGCGCAACTTCGACAACACGAAGCCAGTGAAGACGCGGTGTTTTCGGTCGGCCCCTACAGCTTCCGGCCAGGCTCCAAGATGCTGACCGGCGCCAACTCCAAGAAAGTCCGGCTTACCGAGAAGGAAACCGCGATCTTGCGGTTCCTGTACCGGGCTGGCCAGCTACCGGTATCGCGCGAGACCCTGCTACAGGAGGTCTGGGGTTATAATTCAGGCGTGACCACGCACACGCTGGAGACTCATATCTATCGGCTGCGTCAGAAGATCGAGAAAGACGCGGCCAATCCCGAGATACTCGTTACGGAGGCCGGCGGATACAAGCTGGTGCCATGATACGATATGGTTGCGTTTCCTTTCTGTTGGCTTTGAGCAAGCCTCGATCACCGGTACCGCATGTCGATCGAAGATGATGTTGCCCTGCTCGAGCGCGTCCCAACCCTGCGTCTCCTGGGCAAGGCAGCCCTGCGCATGCTGGCGATCGGCTCCGAGCAGCGCGACCTGGAGAGCGGCGAGGTGCTGTTCAGGACTGGTGACGATGCCGACAGCGGCTTCATCGTTCAGCGCGGCGCCGTTCGTATCGAAGACGGCAATGCCGAAGTGATCGCCGGTCCCGGTGCATTGATCGGTGAGCTCGCGCTCATCACAGCCCTGCAGCGGCCCGCGGATGCCACCGCGGTTGAACATTCCTCCGTGGTTCGGATCGCGCGTAGCTTGTTTCAGCGGGTGCTCGAAAACGACCCGGGCGCGGCGCGCAGGCTCCGCGATGAATTGGCCAACCGAACCAGCCAGATCGCCAGCGACATGCTGGTGGCCGGCGCCAAGCTGAGCACCTAACGAAGTTGCAATGGTTCAAACGTCAAGCGTCACCGTGACCGGCACGTGGTCGGACGGCCGCTCCCAGCCGCGCGCATCGCGTGTGATGCGGAAATCCGTGACCGCCTCCTTGAGAGCGCGCGACACCCAGATGTGATCGAGGCGCCGCCCTCGATCGGCCATCGTCCAGTCGGCGGCGCGATAGCTCCACCAGGTATAGACCTTTTCGGAAAACGGAATCCGCTCGCGCGCGACGTCGATCCATCCGCCATGCGCCTGCGCTGCGAGGAGCTTCTCGCATTCGATCGGGGTGTGCGACACGACCTTGAGCAACTGCTTGTGCGACCACACGTCGTTCTCGTGCGGCGCGACATTGAGATCCCCAACCAGGATGTGCCGATCGTCGCCGCGCGGATGCAGCGGCTCGCAGGTTTTCAGCTCGTCGAGGAATTGCAGCTTGTGCTCGAACTTCGGGTTGAGCGCGGGGTCGGCAATGTCGCCGCCCGCGGGGACGTAGAAATTATGCACGACCAGCGGTCTGCCGAGCTTCGCCTTGTCCCCGAACGCCACCGAGATGTGACGCGAGTCGATCTTCTCGCAGAAGGTGCGGATATCGCTGGTGTCGAACGGCAACCTGGAGACCACCGCGACGCCGTGGTACCCCTTCTGCCCGTTCAGCGCCACGTGCTCATACCCGAGCCGCTTGAAACGCTTCAGCGGAAACGCGTCATCGACGCATTTGGTTTCCTGCAGGCAGAGCACATCCGGCCTCACCGCCTTGAGGAATTTGGCGACGAGATTGATGCGCAGGCGCACCGAGTTGATGTTCCACGTTGTCAGGGAAAGGCGCATGGGACCGGCGAGGCGATGAGACGAGCGCCTGATGACGCACGTCTATGTCGCGCAATCAAGAATGATTTTTCAGCCGGGGGAAGTCGGATATCTCGTAAAATCGATCTTGAACAGGCCGGGATCGACCTTCTTGTTGGAATCGAGATTATAGACTGCAACCGTGGTGTCGTAGCCCTGCGGGTCCGTAACCGTCCATTGCTTGAGCTGGCCGTCCTTGGCGCCAACCATCAGCATCAGGCGACTGGTCCCGATCAGCGCCTGCTTCTCCTCGATGGTGACGCTTATGAAGACGTCGTCGGCCGTGACGTTCACGACGTTGGTATCCTTTAGCAGATCGATCCGGTCAGACAGCAGATATCGCAAGGGAGTCTGCGACAACGGATAGATGTCCTGCGTGGCGAGCTTGCGGTCGCGCACCGCCACCGAGGAACCATCGGCGACAATATCGATAGGGCTTGGTTCGTCGTACTCGAATCGGACCTTGCCCGGCTTCTGAATGTAGAAGTCGCCCTTCGACTTGCGGCCGTCCGGTGCCACCTGGACGAAATTCCCAACCAACGTCTGCAGCGAGGACAGATAGGCGCTGACTCTTGCGGCCTGCGCCTTTTGGTTGGCATCGAAGCTGGAAAAGATATTGGCGGGCACATTGCGACGCGGGTCCGGGATGACCGGTTCGGGTGGCTTTGCGACGGTTGCGCCGCTGGTCGCGGGAGCCCTTTGAGGCTCCGACGCACTCATCTGAAACATGCCACGTGTTTTCGGCGCGGGTTTTGGAACAGGGACGGTCTGCGCGGTAGAGGGCGCGGCGAAAAAGGCCGCCACTCCCAGCGCCAATCCCACCCGGACGGAGGCACCCGCAAACTGCCCGGCCATTCGTACTCTTGGGTTTCTGGTCAACGCGGTATCCTGTCTGGCTTTCGGCCATTTTATCGCGGTTTGAGCAAAAAGGAGATATCGTTTTCCCGTGAACAATCGATCATCGGCATTCCTGTAGGGCGCCGCTAAAAGCCGGTTTCTTCCTCTTCGACCAGAATCTCGCGTTTTCCCGCGTGGTTGGCCTGGCCGACAATGCCTTCAAGTTCCATCCGCTCCATCAGTGACGCGGCGCGGTTATATCCGATTTGCAGTCGTCGCTGAATATAGCTGGTGGAGGCCTTGCGGTCGCGCTTGACGATGGCGACCGCCTGCGAAAACAGATCGCCGCCGCCATCATTGCCCATGCCGGTGGAATCGAACACCGCGCCATCTTCATCGCTAGGCTCTTCGGCGGTAACTGCCTCGAGATATTCCGGCTGACCCTGCGACTTGAGATGGCGCACAACCTTCTCGACCTCTTCGTCCGAGACAAACGGTCCATGAACGCGGCTGATGCGACCGCCGCCAGCCATATAGAGCATGTCGCCCTGCCCGAGTAGCTGTTCGGCGCCCATTTCGCCGAGGATGGTGCGGCTGTCGATTTTGGAAGTGACTTGAAAAGAGATGCGGGTCGGGAAGTTCGCCTTGATGGTGCCGGTGATGACGTCAACAGATGGCCGTTGCGTGGCGAGAATGACATGGAGCCCGGCCGCGCGCGCCATCTGCGCCAGCCGCTGCACCGCGCCTTCGATGTCCTTGCCGGCCACCATCATGAGGTCGGCCATTTCGTCGACGATGATGACGATGTACGGCAGCGGATCGAGATCGAGTTTTTCCGCCTCGTAGATCGCCTTTCCGGTCTCCTTGTCGAAACCAGTGTGCACCGTGCGGGTAAGCTCCTCGCCCCTGGATCGCGCTTCCGACAGCCGCGCATTGTAGCCGTCGATGTTTCGGACCCCAAGCTTCGACATCTTCTTGTAGCGCTCTTCCATCTCGCGCACGGCCCACTTCAGCGCGACGACGGCCTTCTTCGAATCGGTCACGACCGGCGTCAGCAGATGCGGGATGCCGTCGTAGACGGACAGCTCGAGCATCTTGGGATCCACCATGATCAGGCGGCATTGGTCGGGACGCAGCCGATACAACAGGCTGAGAATCATGGTGTTGATCGCAACCGATTTTCCGGACCCGGTGGTGCCGGCGATCAGCAAATGCGGCATGCGCGCCAGATCGACGATAATGGAATCGCCTCCGATGTTCTTGCCAAGGCACAGCGGCAGCTTTGCAACGGTTTCGGCGTAATCCTTGATCGCCAGCAATTCCCGCAGATAGACCTTCTCGCGATGCGGGTTTGGCAATTCAATGCCGATGGCGTTGCGGCCGGGAACCACGGCGACGCGGGCCGACAGCGCGCTCATCGAACGCGCGATGTCATCGGACAACCCGATTACCCGGGATGACTTGATGCCGGGCGCGGGCTCCAGCTCATAGAGCGTGACCACCGGACCGGGGTGGGCTTTGACGATTTCGCCGCGAACGCCGAAATCGCCGAGCACGCCTTCCAGCGCGCGCGAGTTGGAATCAAGCTCGGATCTGCTGAGCGGCTGACGATCGGACGCCTTCGGCGCCGACAGTACCGAGACCGGCGGCAGTTCGAATCTGTCGGAAGATTTGCGCGCCGGCGCGCGCGGCGCTGCCTTCTTGCGTGGAGCACGGGCAGCGGGCTCGTCGTCCTCTTCCTCCTCGTCGTCGACCTCCTCGTCATCCTCCGGAGTTGATGAAGCGGGCGAGCGGCCGCCGAGTTGCGGCTCCTGGCGTTCGAATGAGCGTGGAGCCGGTGCGCTCGCCACCAGCCAGCCATAGGCAACCGTGAGCAATCGCCACAGCCGCGCCTTGGCGCTCATCACCGCGTGAAATGCCCATCCCAATGAGACCGAGGCGCCGTCCTCTTCTTCGTCCGCAGGCGCATCATCGTCATCGATCTCCACGGCTTCGTCGGCCTGGCGCGACCCGTATCCGCTCGCGATCAGGAAAGTCCCGATACCCGCGGCAAGAAGGATGCTGCCGAGCATGAGGCGATAGAGAAAGCCGGGCGGGCCGAACACCACTGCGGGCGAGCGTACCAGCGCATCACCAACGACACCGCCAAGCCCGGTCGGGAGTGGCCAGGCGCCGCCATGCGGCCAGCAGCTCGCAAAACCCGCCGCGATCACCGTGCAGAGGATCCAGCAGGCGATCCGCAGCGCGGGACGGTCGAACGTTCGATGCGTCAGCATACGCCAGCCCCAGACGGCCACTGGCAAGATGAGCATGATCGCGCCGAGCCCGAGGATCTGCATCAAGAGATCGGCGCCGATGGCGCCGGGATAACCCGCGACGTTGCGGATCGCGCGCGATGTCGCGTGGCTGAGGCTCGGATCCTGCACCGACCATGTCATCAGCGCCGCTGCCACTCCGCCTGACACAATCATCAGGCTCAAGCCTGTGAGTTCGAGCAGGCGCCGCGCCATTGCTTCGCGGATCGCCGCCGGCAGCTGGCCGACCAGGGGGATGACTCTTTCGATCGCCGGCATGCTCGTTCGCCTTTGCGACTAATTCAGGATTTCGACCAGCCGGTGCAGCGCCTCGGCCGTCGTTTCACTGTCAGATACCAGCGCCAGGCGGATGTATCCGGCACCGGGATTGCTGCCGTCGGCTTGCGGTCGCGCCAGATAGCTTCCGGGCACTACGCGTACGCCGCCGTCCTTGTAGAGTTTGACTGTCGCCGCTTCGTCGCCGCCGTGTTCGGACACGTCGAGCCAGACGCAGAAGCCGCCGTCGGGCCGGCGATAACCGTAGCGGTTGCCGAGAATCTGATCGGCCAGATCGAATTTGATCCGGTAAAGACGCCGATTCTCCTCGACATGGGCCTCGTCGTTGTAAGCGGCGACAGCGACATGCTGCAGCGGCACCGGCACCTGCGGCGCGGCGACGTTGCGAAGCTCGTGAAACATCCCGAGAAATTTGCGGTCTCCGGCCGCGAAGCCGACCCGCATACCGGGCAAGTTGGAGCGCTTTGAAAGCGATTGGAAAGCGACCGCATTTCTGAAATCAGGGCCGGCGCATTCCAGCATGCTGCCCGGCCGTTGCTTGGTGTAAACTTCGGAATAGCATTCGTCGCTGAGGATCATGAAACCATAGCGGTCGGCGAGCTGTTTCAGTCGGCCGAAGTACTCGCGCGACGCCACCGCGCCCTGCGGATTAGCCGGTGAGGCGATGTAGATGGCAACTGTTCGCGCCAGGGTCGCCTCGTCGAGCGCGCCAAGATCGGGAAGAAATCCATTCGCCAGCGTGGTCGGCAGATAGATCGCCTCGCACCCGGCGGCGCGCGCGCCGGCGGCGTAAGCCGGATAGAACGGATTTGGGATCAAAATCGCGGGGGTGCCCTTGCGCTCGGAGGCATATCGAGCCGCGGTCAACGCGGCGAAAAACAGCCCTTCCCGGCTGCCGTTCAACACCAGAATCTCGTTCTCGGGATCGATCGGCCGCGGCAGCGCGAAGCGGATCGAAAGCCAGTTCGCCGCCGCGCGACGGAACGGCTCGATCCCCTTGGCCATGGGATAGCGGCCAAACTCGGCGATCTGCTTGGCAAGCACCGGGCCGACAAAGGCCGGCACCGGATGCTGCGGCTCGCCCAATGACAGCGTTATCAGCGGCTTACCTGGTTGGTAGGGGGCGAGCAGCTCCGTCAGGCGCGCAAATGGCGAGCGCTCGTTTGGTTGGCTGCCGGCGGCCTCGGAGCTGTGGGATGGAGCAGTCATTGCCATTCGTAAAGGGTCAGCGCGTTAGGACGGCCGATCGCACCTTGAGGCCGGCCGAAAATGGATCAAACCACCATAGATACGGCGAGGTTAAGACACGAGTAACCATCGACCGCAGCGGCCATTTTGCGCACCTTTCCCACCCGACCCGAGCGGGCTTGGGCACCCGCGATCCTTGTCCGGTAAAAAGAAGGGGCTCCAACTTTCGCTGGAGCCCCTCGACGGTAAGGGCACTGCCGGGTATGTGCCCGAACCGTAGTTTTGGGCGCGACCGCGCGCGCGCGCGCCCCGGGAGAACTTACATATTGTAGGCGCGCTCGGTGTGCTCGGTGATGTCGAGACCTTCGCGCTCGGTCTCTACGTTGGCGCGCAGACCGACAATGATGTCGACCACCTTGTAGAGAATCGCCGAACCGATGCCCGACCAAACCAGCGTGGTGCCTACCCCCCACACTTGCGAGATCATCTGCGCCGCGAAGTCGTAGTCGGCGATCTTGCCCGTGGTGTAGTCCATGATGCCGGCGCCACCGAGCGCCGGGTTTACCAGGATGCCGGTGCCAAGCGCCCCGATGATCCCGCCGATGCAATGCACCCCGAACACGTCGAGCGAGTCGTCGTAACGCAGCGCATTCTTGACCGCCGTGCAGAAGAACAGGCAGACCACGCCGACCACGAGACCGAGCACGATGGCGCCCATCGGCCCGGAGTAACCGGCCGCCGGCGTCACCGCCACGAGACCCGCTACAGCACCCGACAACGCGCCGAGCAGTGAGGGATGTCCCTTGATGATCCATTCGGCGAACATCCACGCAAGCGCCGCCGCCGCCGTCGCGACGAACGAGTTGGTCATGGCGAGCGCCGCGCCGCCACTGGCCTCGAGGTTCGATCCGGCGTTGAAGCCGAACCAGCCTACCCAGAGCAACGAAGCGCCGATCATGGTCATGGTCAGCGAATGCGGAGCCATCAGGTCCTTGCCGTAGCCGGTCCGCTTGCCGATCAGCAACGCACCCACCAGGCCGGCAATACCGGCATTGATGTGCACGACGGTGCCGCCCGCGAAATCGATTGCGCCCTTTTTGAAGATCCAGCCGGCATCGGCGTTGACTTCGTCCAGCTTGGCCTGCGCTGCGGCCTTGGCCGCTGCGTCGCCCGCCGCGGCAAGAGCCTTGACCGCATCCGAGATGGCGTCCGGTCCAGCCCAGTACCAAACCATGTGCGCGATCGGAAAATAGATCAGTGTCACCCAGAGCGGGATGAACAGCGCGACCGCCGCGAACTTCATGCGTTCGGCGAAAGCGCCGACGATGAGAGCCGGCGTGATGGCTGCGAACGTCATCTGGAAGCAGACGTACACAAGCTCCGAGATGTTGGCGTCGACGCTGAATGTCGCGGCTTTGGAGTCGGTGGTAACGCCCATCAGGAAGGCTTTGGAGAACCCGCCGATGAAGTCGGACCCGCCGGTGAACGCCAGGCTATAGCCATAAAGCGCCCAGAGAATCGTGACGATGCAGACGGTGTAGAACACCTGCGCCAGCACGGAGAGCATGTTCTTGGAGCGGACCAGTCCGCCATAGAACAGCGCCAGGCCCGGGATCGTCATCAACAGCACCAAGACTGTCGATGTCATCATCCAGGCGTTGTCGCCCTTATTGACGGTAGGCTCCGCATAGGCAGCGGTTGCGGCGAACAGGCCGGCTGTGAGCACCGCCAATCCCGCGCTATAGGGACGTTTGAACGTCATTGTATTACTCCTGAGTGAATTAAGGTTGAGCGCGTGATCAGAGGGCTGCGGCATCGGCCTCTCCCGTGCGGATCCGAACCGCATGGTCGAGGTTCATGACGAAGATTTTGCCGTCGCCGATTTGTCCGGTTTTGGCGGCCGAGGTGATGGCCTCAATGGTCTTCTCGACCTGGTCTGTGCCGACTGCGACTTCGATCTTGATCTTGGGCAGGAAACTGACGGCGTATTCAGCGCCGCGGTAGATTTCCGTATGCCCTTTCTGGCGGCCATACCCTTTGACTTCGGTCACCGTGAGACCGTGAACGCCAATAGCGGTCAGGGCGTCCCGAACTTCTTCCAGCTTGAATGGCTTGATGATCGCCATAACGATTTTCATGGGTCCTATCCCCGCTTGGGCCCGATCCAAATCCGACCGGACCTTCTCGACTGAGTTTCACCACGCGGAGAAGGTCACTACGCGGGCACAGCCAGGACCAATAGAATCAAATGCCGTGCCAGATCGGCCTTCTTCCCTAACGGATTATGAACGTGTGGCTTTTCGGTCCGCCCCAGCGTCGGGTGGACCTGCGCTATTCGGTCGCGCCCAAAGCCTAGCCACGCCTGCCCACAACGTAGGCAGGCCAGATTGCCGACATAATCTTGCTCATCCGAAAGGCAGTGACGCGGCTCGAAATCCTACTGCAGGGCTTCGCCGTGCTGCGAAATGTCGAGACCCTCCAGCTCCTGCTGAACCGAAACCCGCAAGACCACGAACGCGCCCACCACCTTGAGCAGGACGAACGTCACGCCGCCTGACCATAGCAGGGTGACCGCAATGCCGTAGGCCTGGATGAGCAGTTGACGGGTGTTGCCCTCGATCAGCCCGGCCGTCCCCCCTATGGCGGCCGTCGCGAACACTCCGGCGAGCAAGGTTCCGGTTATTCCGCCGATCCCGTGCACGCCGAACACATCCAGCGAATCGTCATATTTCAAGCGCTGCTTCAACGAAGTGCATGCCCAGAAGCATAGCCCACCCGCGGCGACCCCGATCATGATTCCGTGCCAGGGCTCGACGAACCCTGATGCGGGCGTAATCGTGCCGAGCCCCGCGACCGCGCCCGAGATCATCCCGAGCACCGAAGGCTTGCGGCGCGTCGCCCATTCGATGGCGCCCCAGGTCATCGCGCCTGCGCAGGCGGCGAGATGGGTGGCCGTAATCGCCAACACCGCGCGGGAGTTTGCGCCGAGCGCCGAGCCGCCGTTGAACCCGAACCAGCCGACCCACAGCATCCCGGTCCCGATCACCGCGAGCGAGAGATCGAATGGAGCCAGGTTCTCGGTACCGTAGCCATGACGGCGGCCCACCACCTTGGCCGCGACCAGTCCGCCAATACCCGCGCTGAGATGCACGACGAGCCCGCCGGCAAAATCCAGCACGCCGGCAGTGCCGAGGAAGCCGCCGCCCCATACCCAGTGCGCGAGCGGGACGTAGACGAAGGTGAACCAGCCGACGGAAAACATCAGATATGCCGAAAACCGCATCCGGTCCGCTACCGAACCGGCCACCAGCGCAACGGTGATGATCGCAAACGTCATTTGATAGAGCATGAACAGCGCTTCCGGGATCGTCTTGGCCGCCGGATTGACGCTGTCCATCGTTATTCCCATGAGAAACCAGCGGTCGAGCGTACCGAGCCAGGGCCCGTCACCGACGAACGCCAGCGAATACCCGAAAGCCACCCAAAGAATTGAAATCACGGCAACGGCAGCAAGGCTTTGCGCCATTGTCGCCAACACGTTCTTCTTTCTCACCATCCCGGCATAAAACAATGCCAGACCCGGTATCGTCATCATCAGCACGAGAGCGGTTGCGACGATCATCCAGGCGGTATCGGCGCCGTTGATATCGGATGCTTCGGCAGACGCAGGTGCTGCCAACGAGACGACAGCAAGACCAATCGACGCAGCCAGCTTCGCTGCACGAGTCAGGTATGCCCCCATGATAATTTTTCCCCAGCCCAGTTATGGTTGATTGCTTCGGCGGTGTGCTCGTTGCCGTTTGGTTTTTCTCGACGCGGTTTGTCCGCGTTCACCGTTGTTCACTTCGCTCCAGCACGCCTCAAAGCGCGTCGCTATCGGTCTCGCCGGTTCGGATGCGCAAGGCATGATTGATCGGCGTCACGAAAATCTTGCCGTCGCCGATCTGTCCTGTGCGGGCGCTCGCGGTGATGACTTCGACCGCCTTGTCGGCGAGATCGGAGGATACGGCGATTTCAATCCTGAGCTTCGGCAGGAAGTTCACGACGTATTCGGCGCCTCGGTAGATTTCGGTGTGGCCCTTCTGACGCCCGTAGCCCTTGACCTCGGTCACCGTCATACCGTGAACGCCGATCCCGGTCAGCGCCTGGCGCACCTCGTCGAGCTTGAACGGTTTGATGATGGCGACGACGAGCTTCATGGTTGGGCCTTCATTCTCTCGATTCGCCTGAGCGCGGAATCGAGCGCGGACAAGTCTGGCATCTTTTTGTGCAAATGACACAAAAACTTGCAACTACAAACGAAAATCCACCGTCCGTGCGGATTTTGCTCGCGAGCCTTGGACATCACCGGGACTTTTTGCCCCTGCCGATGCGCCCGCGGCGGGCACGAGGCGCCGGGATCACGGCGAACTCGGTCAGGGTACCACGAAATCCCTTTACTTGCGCTCGCGGAGCGAGCCTTCCTGGGCCACGGAAGCTACCAGCGTGCCATCTGGCTTGAAGATCATGCCGCGGGTGAGCCCTCGGCCGCCCCGCGCACTAGGCGAATCCTGGGCGTAGAGCAGCCATTCGTCGGCGCGGAATGGCCGGTGAAACCACATCGCGTGATCAAGGCTCGCCGGCATCATCCTCTTGTCAAACAGGGTGCGGCCGTACCGGGCCATGGCCGCGTCCAGCAGCGAAAAGTCGGACGCATAGGCCAGCGCGCACATGTGCAGCGCCGGGTCATCCGGCAGTTTCGAGGCGGTCCGGATCCACACGTTGATGCGGCCGTCTTCAATCTTCTGGCCAAAGTAGCGGCCGAGTTCGACCGGGCGCAGTTCGATGGGCCGGTCGGATTCGTAATAGCGACGGATGAATTCCGGCATTTCCCGAAACATCGGCTGCTTCGCTACTTCTTCGGCGGTGAGTTTCTCGGGCGGCGGCACATCGGGCATCTTGTCCTGATGGTCGAACGTGCCTGCTTCCTCGACATGGAACGACACCATGATCGAGAAGATCGCGTTACCGTGCTGGATCGCGGTGACGCGGCGGGTCGAGTAGCTTCTGCCGTCACGAAGCCGCTCGACTTCATAGATGATCGGGATCTGCGGATCACCCGGCAGGATGAAGTAGCAGTGCAGCGAATGCGGCAGCCGGCCTTCGACCGTGCGGCACGCCGCCACCATCGCCTGCCCGATCACCTGGCCGCCGAACACCCGTTGCCAGCTCGTTTTCGGGCTGTTGCCGCGGAACAGGTTCACCTCGAGCTGTTCGAGATCGAGAATGGAAATCAGGTCAATCAGGCCTTTGGACATGGTGGTGCTTTCAGTCGAATTCTTGCGTCATTCCGGGGCGATGCGGAGCATCGAACCCGGAATCTCGAGATTCCCCGGGGTGCAATTGCACCCCTGAGGTCTGGTCCTTCGGACCATCCCGGAATGACGGCTTAGCCTTGTTTCTCGGCCCTGTTTCGCCCAGCTATTATCAGGTAGCAAGCGTAGTCTGACGAAGTAACCGGGTAAGGGATCGCATGGCGGCACAGCGAAGCATTGTCATCTGCGGCGGCGCCTTTGCCGGACTGGCGCTGGCGCTGGCGTTGCGTCAGGGGCTTGGCGCGGAAATCCCCGTCATCGTGGCCGATCCGGCGCTTGCCACCCGGCCGAGCCGCGATCCGCGGGCGACCGCCATTGTGGCCGCCTGCCGGCGGTTGTTCGAGGCGCTCGGCGTCTGGGACCAGGTGGCGGCGGATTCCCAAGCCATCCTCGACATGGTCGTCACCGATTCCAAACTGGAGGACGCCACCCGTCCGGTGTTCCTCACCTTTGCCGGAAATGTCGAGCCCGGCGAACCCTTCGCCCACATGGTCGAAAACCGCCGTCTGATCGATGCGCTGGTCGCGCGCGCCGAGGCTGAAGGCATTGAT
>JBJMTO010000145.1:0-11970 GCA_045811665.1 Bradyrhizobium sp. | reverse complement strand
TCGCCGCCACGATCCGCAACAACCAGAAATGCCTTGTGGTCAGGGATCCCGCGACCGGCAAGCTGACTAACAAATTCATTCTAACTGCCAACATCGAAGCGTCCGATGGCGGCAACGCCATCGTTGCCGGCAACGAGCGGGTGATTCGCGCGCGGCTTTCGGATGCCAAGTTCTTCTATGAGACGGACTTGAGAACCCGACTTGAAGACCGCTTGCCGAAATTCGACAGCATCGTGTTCCACGAAAAGCTGGGCACTCAGGCTGCGCGCATCAAACGCATCGAACTGTTGGCGGCCGAGATCGCCCCGCTGGTCGGCGCCGATGTCGAAAAAACCAAGCGCGCCGCGCATCTGGCGAAGGCGGACCTGCTTACTGAAGTGGTCGGCGAGTTCCCTGAACTGCAGGGCTTGATGGGAAAGTATTACGCGCTCGCGCAGCGTGAGGATGCTTCCGTCGCGGCTGCCAGCGAGGAACACTACAAGCCGCAAGGGCCCGCCGATCGCGTGCCTACCGATCCCGTAAGCATTGCGGTGGCGTTGGCGGACAAAATCGACACGCTGGTTGGTTTCTGGGCCATTGGTGAAAAGCCGACGGGCTCAAAAGATCCGTACGCGTTGAGGCGTGCGGCGTTGGGCGTAATCCGGCTGCTGCTGGAGAACGAGCAGAACGTAAAGTTGGTACCTGTGTTGGATTCGCATGCCAACAAATTCGGTTGGAGCGACGCCGCCAACGTCAAGTGGGCTGGCCGCGAAGTACGAACAAGCAGCGTCGACCTTCTTGCCTTCCTCGCCGACCGCCTCAAGGTCCAACTTCGCGAGCAGGGCGCGCGGCACGATCTTGTAGACGCAGTGTTCGCGCTCGAGGGCCAGGATGATCTTCTGATGGTGGCGCGCCGAGTAGAAGTGCTCGGCAAATTTCTCGACAGCGACGATGGCAAGAACCTGCTCGCGGGTACCAAGCGGGCCGCCAATATACTGCGCATCGAGGAAAAAAAGGACGGCAAACCCTTTGATGGCGCACCCGATGCATCGCTGTACAGCCTCCCCGAGGAAAAGGCGCTTGCAACAGCGGTCGGTCAGGTGAAGGCCGAAGCCAGCGCTGCCGTGGCGAGAGAAGATTTTGCCGGCGCGATGAGCGCGATGGCGAAATTGCGGCCGGCGGTCGATGCGTTCTTCGACAAAGTCAAAGTCAACGAGGACGATCCGAAGGTGCGCGAAAATAGGCTCAAGCTGCTCAACGAAATCAGGGCCGCGACGCGGGCCGTGGCGGATTTTTCCAAGATACAGGAATAGCAGCACCGGACCGCGCGACAGCGCTGGTGCAAGCTTCTTCTGTCGAGAAAGCCCCGCCCGGCGGGGAGACCGGGCGAGGCCGTGTCCGGGCGCCAAAGCTGCTCCGGACAATTCGTTCAGGCAGGATTGTTACTCGACGACCTGAACGATCCGGCGCGAACGCGGTTCGACCAGCACCGTGCGGCCGTTCACCACGGTGTAGCGATAGGGAGTGACCCCGAACGTCTGCGGCACATCATAATAGGTGATGCCAACGTCAGGCAGCACGCCCCCGACGATGACGCGTTCCGAGATCGTGTAGTTCGGGACGCGCTCGCGAACGATGTATTCGCGGAAAGCCGGCCGTTGATCGATCGCGATGCCCTCGGCATCATTGATAATTACTGATCCGCCGCGAACCACGCCGCTGGTGATCACGTCCTGCGCCTGCGCCGCTATCGGTCCGCTGATAGCGCCGGCGATCGCTGCAACTGCAAGTATCTTGTTCCGCATGCTCCTGCTCCTTCGCAATGGATGCGGGCCGGTTCATCACCATGCGCGCAACTCTCCTGCAATTCATCGCGCGGGCCATCGTTCCAAAGAAGTGCCGCCGCATCCGCGGCAATTTCTCGGCATTTTTCATGCAAGACGGAACCGGTCACTGGACCGCCGCGTCTCCTATCGTGGAACTGGCGGGCGCGATAAAATGGAGGTGTCGATTCGATTTCCAAGTCCTTCCATCACGGAGAACTTTCATGACGATCACGACTGCCCACATTCCAGCCATTGTGGCGCTGGTCGCCGGCATTCTCATTTTGATCATGCCCCGCCTGCTCAACGTTGTGGTCGCGATCTATCTCATTTGCGTCGGCCTGATTGGACTCGGGCTGCTGAAATGGCTTCATATCTAAGATTTTGACGGAGGCTCGACGCTTGCGCGGAACCCGTCAAAGTGGTGTAAGGCGCGCAACTTCCCCCCTCCTGTCGCGGATCAATTGCAGTCATGGCCAAAGCCGTAGCGAAGACCAAGAAAACCGCAGCCAAATCAAAGCCCTCGGTGGTGGTTCGGGGGAAAGCCGCATCTGCGGTTCCCGCGCGCAAGGCACTCGAAAAGAGCGGCGCGAAGCCGGCGTTGCAGCCTTCGGCCAAAGCAGTTGCGGACAAGGTCGCTGGTGCCGCAAAAACCGGCAAATGGGTGTTTACGTTCGGCGATGGCAGGGCCGAGGGCAAAGCTGAGATGCGTGATCTGCTTGGCGGCAAGGGCGCCAACCTGGCAGAGATGGCCAACCTTGGTCTGCCCGTCCCTCCCGGCTTCACCATTCCGACCTCGGTCTGCACCTATTTCTACGCGCACGACAAATCCTATCCAAAGGAGTTGAAGACCCAGGTCGAAAAGGCGCTCGAGCATGTTGGCAAGCTCACCGGTAAGGCTTTTGGTGATTCAACCAATCCGTTGCTGGTGTCGGTTCGTTCGGGCGGCCGGGCCTCGATGCCCGGCATGATGGACACCGTGCTCAATCTTGGCCTCAACGACGTCACAGTTGAAGCGCTGGCGCAGATGTCGGGAGACCGCCGGTTTGCCTACGACAGCTATCGGCGATTTATCACCATGTATTCGGACGTGGTGCTTGGCTTCGAGCATTCCCATTTCGAGGACATTCTCGACACCTTCAAGGACAGCCAAGGCTATACCCTCGACACCGACCTGACCGGTGACGACTGGGTCGATCTGGTCGGCCGTTACAAAGATGCGGTGGCACGCGAAACCGGCAAGGACTTTCCGCAGGATCCGCATGACCAGTTGTGGGGCGCGATCGGGGCCGTATTTTCCTCCTGGATGAACGCTCGCGCGGTGACCTACAGACGGCTGCACGACATTCCGGAGTCCTGGGGCACCGCGGTGAACGTCCAGGCCATGGTGTTCGGCAATATGGGAGAGACCTCGGCAACCGGCGTCGCGTTCACCCGCAATCCATCGACAGGAGAGAGCAAGCTCTACGGCGAATTCCTGATCAACGCCCAGGGCGAGGACGTGGTGGCTGGCATTCGCACCCCACAGGACATCACCGAAGACGCCCGCAAGGACTCTGGCTCCGACAAGCCGTCGATGGAGACGGCGATGCCAGAGGCTTTCAAGGAGCTGACGCGCATCTACACACTTCTTGAGAGGCATTACCGCGACATGCAGGACATGGAGTTCACGGTAGAGCAGGGCAAGCTATGGATGCTACAGACCCGCAGCGGCAAGCGTACCGCCAAGGCGGCTCTGCGGATTGCCGTCGAACTCGCGAATGAAGGTCTCATTTCCGAAAACGACGCGGTGACGCGTATCGACCCCGCGTCTCTGGATCAGTTGCTGCATCCAACGATCGATCCATCGGCCAAGCGCGATGTAATTGCGACGGGATTGCCGGCGTCACCGGGCGCTGCATCCGGCGAAATCGTGTTCTCTTCCGACGAAGCGGCCAAACTGCAGGCCGACGGACGCAAAGTGGTGCTGGTACGGATCGAGACGAGCCCCGAAGACATCCATGGAATGCACGCGGCCGAAGGTATTCTTACGACGCGCGGCGGCATGACTTCGCACGCCGCGGTGGTCGCGCGCGGCATGGGCAAGCCGTGCGTATCCGGTTGTGGCACCATCCGCGTCGATTACGGTCGCGGGACGATGAGCATCGGTTCGCGAACCTTCAAAACCGGCGACGTCATCACGATCGATGGATCGCTGGGCCAGGTGTTGGCCGGGCGAATGCCGATGATTGAGCCGGAATTATCAGGCGAGTTCGGAACCCTGATGGGATGGGCCGACGCAGTCCGCAAGCTTGGGGTTCGCGTCAACGCAGACACGCCCGAGGATGCGCGCACAGCCATCAAGTTCGGCGGCGAGGGCATCGGTCTTTGCCGCACCGAGCACATGTTCTTCGAGGAAACCCGAATCCGTACCGTGCGAGAGATGATCCTGGCTGAAGACGAGCAGGCGCGGCGCGCGGCCCTATCCAAGCTTCTGCCCATGCAACGTGCGGATTTCGTCGAGCTGTTCGAGATCATGAAGGGGCTGCCGGTGACGATCCGGTTGCTCGATCCACCGCTACACGAATTCCTCCCGCACACTCAGGCCGAGATCGAGGAAGTTGCGCGCGCGATGAACACCGATCCGCGCCGACTGGCCGATCGCGCCCGCGATCTCGCGGAATTCAATCCGATGCTCGGCTTCCGCGGCTGCCGCCTCGCAATCGCCTATCCAGAGATTGCGGAAATGCAATCGCGCGCAATCTTTGAAGCCGCCGTCGAAGCCGGCAAGCGCACCGGCAAGGCTGTCGGGCTTGAAGTGATGGTGCCGCTGATTGCAACCAAGATGGAATTTGACTTGATCAAGGCGCGCATCGACGCGACCGCCCACTCCGTGATGAAGGAGACCGGAGCCAAGCTCAGCTATCAGGTCGGCACCATGATCGAATTACCGCGCGCCTGCCTGATGGCCGGGGACATTGCAAAAACCGCCGAGTTCTTTTCATTCGGGACTAACGATCTGACCCAGACCACCTACGGCATCAGCCGCGATGACGCCGCCGGATTCCTGGGCACCTACATCGGCAAAGGCATTCTGGAGATCGATCCGTTCATCTCGGTCGATCGCGACGGTGTCGGCGAGTTGGTGAAGATGGGCGTGGTGCGAGGACGAGCAACCCGTCCGGACATCAAGGTTGGAATTTGCGGCGAGCATGGTGGAGATCCCGCGTCCGTCGCGTTCTGTCATGATATCGGATTGGATTACGTCTCATGCTCGCCTTATCGTGTGCCGATCGCGCGACTGGCCGCGGCGCAAGCTGCTCTTGGAAAGGCCATCGCCAGTCAAGCTTGAGCTTGTCACGCAAACTGGTCGGCGTGGACGCGCTCGCGGGCTTGTTCACGCGGACTACAAGAATTTCTTCATCATTTGCGTTGACCGCATATTTACCAATTTGTTCGAACGCCTGTTTACCACGCTCTCCGATGTGAGAAGAGCAACGCCATCCTTTCATTGCCTGTAGCTTGCGCGCAACGCCGATTAACCGGCTCGCAACCTAAATTCGATACCACCAAAAAAGATCGAATTGTACGGATGCACTAGTTCGATCGAGTGTAAGCGTTGCGTGAGCGTATCAATGTCAGTACTGCGTAACCGACCGAAGGGCGCGGGTTCTGCGTCCTTCGGTCTTGGTCTCTGCGTCTTCGCATTGATCCCGAATGAGATCGGGTATCAGGATATCGCCTCGCTGTTGGCACGGCAGCCGGGAGTCGCCGAGCGCTGGCAGAAGCGGGTGTTTTCCTCCGCCAGCACCATACAACTCGCCACTTACAGCTTCGGCCGTCCGATCGGGACTTCGATACCGCGTCCATCGAACCATGTTCTAGCCAGTCTCGACAATCAAGGCACCGATATCACCGGGTCGCTGACGCGCAATCCCATCGTGCAATCTCCACCTCGCTACCACGCGGCAGATTTCCCAAAGGTCAATCGTACGATGAAGGGCGATCGCCTCGTCGTTGCGCAACCAGAGCCGCCGGTTCCGGTCAACGTCGCGCCTCCGATTGAGGATCCCTCGACCTCCAACGCTTCCGTGGCGGGCGCAAAGACGGCAGCCAGTGCGAGTCAAAGCGAATACGCTCCGCTAGACTCCGAACTTCAGGCAGCGCTGAAAGCTCCGCCGCTGATACAATACGATGTTTCGATGTCGCTCGAGGCGCAGCCGCTCGGCGCAAAGGCCGGGACCGATATTCTGCCCGTTCCGCCGGAGATCAATGGCTTCTCTGTTAAAACCGCAACGCTGTTCTTTGGCAGTTCCTCGATCGGAGGCTCCGCTGAGAATATTGAACGCTGGCAGCCGGGTGAAGAACCGCTGATCGTGCTGCCGACAGCGGTGCTGCCGGATCCTGATTTAAAGGTGGTCGCCGCGCTGCCATCCGCCGCGGATCAAGTATCAAGCGGTCGGGAAAATGGCGAAAGCATCGCCGCCAAGGGCGAAGTCAACTCCGATAACCAGCGTGCGAAGTCGCCGGCCGAACGGCTCGGGCTATTCGATGAAAAGGCCCGCGCCAAATCGGAGAAATGCCTCGCCGAGGCTGTGTACTTCGAGGCCCGTGGTGAGGCCGTTCGGGGCCAGATAGCCGTCGCGCAGGTCGTTCTGAACCGCACCTTTTCCGGCTTCTATCCGAACACGGTGTGTGGCGTGGTCTATCAGAACAAACATCGCCACTTGGCCTGCCAGTTCACGTTCGCCTGCGACAAGGTTGCCGACGTCGTGCGCGAACCCGACATGTGGGACAGGGCCAGGAAAATCGCAAAGGCGATGCTGGACGGTCAGCTTTGGCTGCCGGAAGTCGGCAAATCAACGCACTACCACGCCTACTGGGTGCATCCGTCCTGGGTGCACGAAATGAGGAAGATGTACAGATTCGGTGTGCATACCTTTTATCGACCGCGGGCGTGGGGCGACGGCGGCGATGCGCCTAGCTGGGGGACGCCGGCTCGAACCGCCGCTATTTCGGCAGAACTTGCCCAAAAAGGCCGCAGCTCGGCCGAAACGTCGGAGTAGCGGCGGCTTGATCCGCGCCGATAAACCCTTCGACGACGGCGATCCCCAACTCCCGGCCAGTTTGCAACGCTGCATTGCGCCGCAACATCGGGGTTGGGATTTCCATGCTAATGCATTAACTTCGGAGGTATCAAGCTGCACCAGCTTGAACGTAAGGGCCGTGATCCGCCCTCCTAGCCCCGAGGAATTGCATGGCCTTAATTCAACCTGAGCTGCGTTCGTTTCCGGCAGGGGCGAGCTGGCGAACACCGCTGTTGATTATCGTATGCGGTTGCGCGATCGCTCTGCTGAGCTTCGGACCGCGCTCAACTCTCGGCTTCTTCATCCAGCCAATGGGCAGCGAGCTTTCGTGGGGCCGTGATGTCTTCGGTCTCGCGCTGGCCGTTCAGAACTTGTTGTGGGGCCTGGGACAGCCAGTGGCCGGCGCGATCGCCGATCGGTTCGGCGTGCTACGCGTGATATGCGTCGGCGCGGTTCTTTACGCCGCCGGTCTTTTGATGATGCGTTACTCCACGACACCGCTGTCGTTCAATATAAGCGCCGGTGTTTTGATCGGATTCGGCCTCTCCGGTTGTTCGTTTAACCTCGTGCTTTCCGCCTTCAACAAGCTGCTGCCGCCGGAACGGCGCGGCATCGCGCTCGGTGCGGGCACGGCGGCCGGCTCGTTCGGGCAATTCCTGTTCGCGCCGTTCGGGGTGGCCTTGATCGACAATTCCGGCTGGCAGACGGCATTGGTGGTGTTCGCAGCTTTGATGCTGCTGATCATTCCGCTGTCGGTCGCACTTGCCACCCCTGCCGCCGCGACGACGCACGTGCCTGCTGCCGACCAGCAGTCTTTCAAGACGGCCTTGGCGGAAGCCTTTGGCCATCGCTCATACGTGCTGCTGGTGCTCGGCTTCTTCACCTGCGGATTTCAGCTGGCTTTCGTCACGGTGCATCTACCTGCCTATCTGGTCGACCGCGGCATTTCTGCGCAGACGGGCGGGTGGGTCATCGCGGTTATCGGGCTGTTCAATATCATAGGGTCACTAAGCGTCGGCTGGATCCAGAACCGGCTTCCAAAGCGGTACATTCTGTCGACGATCTATTTCATACGCGCGATCTCGATTGTCGCCTTCATCTCGTCGCCGATTACGACATTTTTGGTGCTCGCCTTTGGCGCCATTACGGGTCTGACCTGGCTCTCGACCGTACCGCCTACCTCGGCGTTGATTGCTCTGATGTTTGGAACGCGCTGGTTTGCGACGCTCTACGGCTTTGCGTTCGTGAGCCATCAGGTGGGGGGCTTCCTGGGTGTATGGCTCGGCGGGATCGTGTTCGAACAATTTGGATCGTACACGCCGATCTGGTGGCTCTCGGTCCTGTTTGGGGTTTTGTCGGCACTGATCAATCTGCCGATTGCGGAAGCGCCCGTGCCGCGCCCGGTTGCGCAGCCGGCCTAGACCGTTCACACTTCGCTCAATCCAGAACAGGGTAGGAGTTTGCGTTGGCAACGTTCAAGGCGATCAGAATCGATAAAGCGGAAAAAGGCACGGCAGCTGCGCTGACCCAATTCGACGAAGCCGAATTGATGGAGGGCGACGTTACCGTGCGGGTCGAATGGTCGACACTCAACTACAAGGATGGTCTGGCCCTCACCGGCGCGGCGCCGGTGGTGCGGCGTTTTCCCATGATCGCGGGGATCGATCTCGCCGGCACTGTTGAACAATCCTCGCACCCGCAATGGAAGCCCGGCGACAAGGTAATCTGCGACGGCTGGGGCATGGGCGAAACCCATCTTGGCGCTTATGCCGAAAAGGCGCGCGTCAAGGGGGACTGGCTGGTGCGGCTGCCGGGAGGCATGTCAACGCGGGACGCGATGGCAATCGGCACTGCCGGGTATACCGCGATGCTGGCCGTGCTCGCGTTGGAGAAACATGGGATTACGCCAAAGCAGGGCCCGGTGGTCGTCACCGGCGCTGCGGGTGGCGTCGGTTCGGTTGCGACCGCGGTGCTATCAAAGCTTGGCTATCACGTCATCGCATCCACCGGCCGCACGTCAGAAGCCGACTACCTGAAAGAAATAGGGGCGGCCGAAGTGATCGACCGCAAGGAACTTTCGGGGCCTGCCAAGCCGCTCGCCAAAGAGCGCTGGGCGGCGGGGATCGACAGCGTTGGTTCCACGACACTGGCCAACCTGCTCTCGATGACCAGTTACGGCGGCGCGGTCGCGGCCTGCGGACTGGCCGCTGGCATGGACCTGCCGTCCTCGGTAGCGCCATTTATTTTGCGCGGCGTGTCGCTTCTTGGGATCGAGTCGGTCATGTGCCCGATAGAACAACGGAAAATTGCGTGGGACCGCCTCACCAGAGATCTGGATCGAACCAAACTCTCTGATATCACTCAGGAAATCGACCTGGACCACGTCATCGACGCCGGTGGTAAAATTTTAGCCGGACAGGTGCGGGGGCGAGTTGTCGTAAAAATTCTCTAACCCCGTTCAGACTTTACCAACCAAGCTGCTCCAATGTTGCCACGGTTAGTATGGTAAGCAGCGGGTAAAGGATACTAAGCCTTGCCCGCGCTCAGTACAGTCGGAGTGACAGCATGCTTGCGCGTTTCGTATTGGGGGCCATCGCGGCCGGAGTGGTGATAGCGCCCGCAATCGCCGGAATGATGGACGCCGATGAGGCTCGCAAGTTCGTCGCCGGCAAGGTGTTCGCATTTACCTGCTCTGACGGCACCCGTGGCGCAGGCAGAATACTCGATGACATGGGTGCGTCTGGCGCGGTTCAATTCAGCGGCGCTGGTCCAATTCGTCACATGCGGTTGCCGGGAAATACGCTGCAGGTCCGCGGCCAGGCGGTCTGCGCCTCGATCAAGGGCGTTCCCTTTGAGCCGTGTTTCAACCTCGATAAGCAAGATGAGCGGAGCTTCCGCGGCTCCGTGTCCGGCATGGGCTTCGCCTATTGCGATTTCCGGCACCAGGGGGCGGCGCAGATGCTACTGGCCCGCTCCGTGGCTCGGCCGCGTTCGCTACGCGCTCGTTCAGCGAACGCCTCTCACGCGGAAATATCCGGCAGGGTCGAGACCCCGCGTGTCGAGACCAGCGGGATCGCGCCGGTAAGATCCCGCGTGCCATCCGAGGGATCGAAAGTCGAGACCGCTCCGGAACTGCGACGCTCGACCGACTGATAACTCAATTGGCTGCACCTCTCTTCTGACGCCTCCAGTCCGGCGCATACGGATCGGCATCACCTGGCCGCCAGAGAAGCACCCGACTGGGCTCTCTCACATTCACAAAATTCAATTTCGGCTGCCGCTACGTCGATGCGCTCCGTGTCCCCGCCGATTGTGAGGTTCGCCGACACGATGACACCGCGCCTAGCTTTGCACAAAACTACGCCATCTTACGTAATAGTACGGTGTGCGGTTAACCGGACCGTAGAAGCACCAGCTCTAATCCTGATGACACAGAAGCGCTTGCCCCGAGTGCATCACTGGTCAGACAAGTCAGGACTACTTCATGAGCGTTTTCTCATTGAGGCTAACCCAGAAGATCAATGCGATCGCGGTCATCGGGGTGGCTGGAGTTATCCTGGCCGGCGGGATTCATTTCTATGGCGAGTCCGCGACGGCCGTGTACCGGGACGCGGCGGAAAACGCGCGCAGCATCTTCGAATTGAGCAAGCGGATCGACGTCGAATTGCTGGAAGCTCGTCGCGCGGAGAAGGATTTTCTGCTCAGGAACGACGCGAAGAAGATCGACAGCCAAATCGAATTCAGCAAGTCAGCAGTGGCAAACATCGGGATCCTACGCGGCAAGCTCGTTGCAACAGGCAAACCTGAACTGGCCGCCAAGGTCGACGCGATAGACGCCTCGCTGAAGCAATACCAGACGCATTTTCTGACGGTCGTGCAGGAGAAGCGGCAGCTCGGACTTGACGAGAAATCAGGCTTGGAAGGCAAGCTCCGCAGTTCCGTGCACGAAATGGAAACGCAGGTAAATCAGCTCCATCAGACCGAGCTTCTTGTGACGATGCTGATGATGAGACGTCATGAGAAGGATTTCATCCTCCGACGTGATCGGAAATACGGCGATGAGATGAAGAACCGCGCATCCGAATTCACCGCCGGGATTGTAAAGGCGGATATCCCGGACGCTGCAAAATCCGAGTTGAAGCGTAAGCTTGGCGATTATCAACGCGACTTTTTTGCCTGGATGGAAACGGCCCTGAAGCTTTCCGGCGAACTAAAGACGATGTCTGAGTCCTTCTCAGTCATTGAACCGGCGCTTGAAGCAATATCGTCGGAAGTCAACGGCCTTAAGCTGGCGGCCGACCGTTCGAGTTTGGAGTTGCGCGCGACTGTGCAAAAGGAAATGCAATTCGCGATCCTCCTTATCGCCGGCGCGGTGCTGACGGCAGGCTTTCTCATTGGCCGATCGGTTTCCAAGCCATTGTCGGCAATCACGGCTGCAATGATCGATCTCGCAAAGGGCAAATTCTCGATTGTGCTGCCCGGACTGGGGCGCAAGGACGAGATTGGTGACATCGCGCAGGCGGTCGAATCCTTTAAACTGCTGGCCGAACAAAAGGCGCGTCAGGAAGCTGAAGCCAAGATCACGCAGGATCAGATCGCCGCCCAGCAGCGCAGGCACGACATGATCAGGCTCGCCGACACGTTCGAATCCACGGTGGGGGATATCGTGCAAAGCGTCTCCTCTGCATCGACCCAGCTTGAAGCCTCGGCCGGTACGCTGAGTTCGACCGCAGAACGGGCGCAGGAATTGACCACGATGGTCGCGGCCGCATCCGAGGAAGCCTCCACCAATGTGCAGTCGGTGGCCTCGGCCACGGAAGAGATGGCCTCGTCCGTCAATGAGATCAGCCGACAGGTGCAGGAGTCTGCCCGGATGGCCAACGAGGCCGTCGGTCAGGCGCAAAAGACCAACGATCGGGTCAGCCAACTGTCGATAGCGGCAAGCCGCATCGGCGACGTGGTCGATCTGATCAGCACCATCGCCGGGCAGACCAATCTGTTGGCGCTGAACGCCACGATCGAAGCCGCGCGCGCCGGAGACGCCGGCCGCGGTTTCGCGGTGGTAGCTACCGAAGTGAAAGCATTGGCCGAACAGACGGCGA
>JBJMTO010000144.1:0-3063 GCA_045811665.1 Bradyrhizobium sp. | reverse complement strand
CGAACGGCGCGTCGAATTCCGATTGCAAATTGTGAGCAAACGCCATCGCAGCAGGAGGTGTGTTTGAAGTTCGCTTCCTGTGGTCAGCGTCAGGATGCCATCCAATGGTGGCGAGCATCACAAAGAACCCGAAGACGTAAGCCACTGCCACAAACCAGCCGTGGCGGAGCCAGGCTCCGACGGACTTTGCTTCGGGATACAGATTGGAAATCGCCACGCCCGCCGACGATCCAAACCAGACCATCGAGCCGCCGAAGCCGACGGTGTAAGCGAGGAAGCCCCAGTCGTAGCCGCCCTGCTTGAGCGCGAGCGCGGTGAGCGGGATGTTATCAAACACCGCAGACAGAAAGCCCAGGCCGAATGCCGTCTGCCAGGCTGCCAGCGGCAATTCCTCGACCGGCATGAACGACGCGGCGGTGACGAGCGCCAGGAGAAAGATCGTGCCCTTGAACGTTTGCGGCATGACCGTCCAGTCGGGCCGCCGCAACGGCGCGGTCGCGAGAATAACGACCCAGACGGCGATGCCGATGACGGGCATGAGGTCCAACGCTGCAGGAAATTTCAGGTTGGCGATGACGTTGGCGACGACGGCAACGACCAGGATTGCGGCCACGATGCCCACGTAGGTCCATTCGATTTGCAGTCCGCGCGGAGCGTCCTTCATGATCGGCGAGTAACGGTGCTGCTGAATAGAGGCCGGAATTCCGTAGATCAGAAAGCCCGCGGTGCCGGCGACATAGGCTTCGAGCACGACGAGTGGGCTGATCCCGTCGATCCACATCATTGTCGTGGTGGTGTCGCCAACCACGCTTCCGGAACCGCCGGCATTGGACGCCGCGACGATCGCGGCGAGATAACCGATGTGGACTTTGCCCTTGAACACGTGGCGCGCCATGGTGCCGCCGATCAAAGCGGCCGCGATGTTGTCGAGAAAGCTCGACAGCACGAACACGATGGCGAGCAGCGCAAGCCCGCCGCCCCATCCGTTCGGCAACAACGCAGGCATCTCGTCCGGGATGCGGCTGTTCTCGAAGTGCCGCGACAAGATCGCAAAGCCCATCAGCAGCAAGAACAGGTTGGCGAGGATGACCCACTCGTGCTGCATTTGCAGCACAAGGCCGCTGAATCCCTCGCCTTGTCTGAACCCGGTGAAAAACAGCTTGTAGACGGTGACCACTGCGAGCCCGGTTAGCGCAACCTGCAGCGTCTTGTGATGGAAGATCGCAACGCCGAGCAGTGTTAAGCCGAACAGGATGAAGTCAACCGGGATGCCGAACACAAATACAGGATGCGCCGAGTAACTGCCGGTCGCAGGTGCCGCGGCAGCGGACGACACGAAAGCGGCAAGCAACATGGCGGTAGCGCACATCCGTAGCAGGACGGGGATATTTCGCATGGACTGTTCCATCTATTCCAGTCCGATATCGCGGCATGCGACGTGCCAGAGGTGAGGCGATTTGGTCAATGTGACAATTGTGGCATATCACATTTGCTGGGCTGGGACATTCGCGGCCATTGACCTCACAGCCTCCGCGCTGCTCGGAAGTGAAATAAGACTATTGGCATTGTCTCAATGGCCTTTGCGCGTTGATCGCACGAGCCGATCGGTTTCAGCCCGCACCTCCATCGCGCGCGTGATTTGGTCGAGCGGGTCTTCTACAAGACCGAGGAATGTCGGCGGGTTGCACCGCGCTACGACAAGCTCGCGGCGAACTGCCTCGCTTTCATCCAGTGCAGGCTTCGGCTCCGCATTGACGAGTCCGCGCCCTAGAACATCACCGCGTGGACTCACAGATATTTCGCCGCCGGCCGGTTGACTGGATGTTGCCCTTTGAGGCAAGATGTTCCCGGTTCGTTCACGTGAGGGTGCCATCTAGAGGCGTCTAAATGGTGGAACGGGCTCGGTGCCTGCGGATGGGTCTCGCACACTCATCCCCGGGGGCCTCGGGAGACACTGCCCGGCCCAATTACGTGGGTCCGTCCGGCAACGGGCTGGTGGGGGCGGACGAACGCGGGTGAAAGCCCGCGGAATCAAGGACTTTCCGTAAAGGGGGTCCCTGTCCGCTCACAGAAGGCGGTCTCGAGGTCTAAGGAAAAACGCCGCAGTGGAGCGCCGCGAGGTGAACGCCCATCGCACTGGGCGTGCGCCGCAAGGCGTATCGATGTTACCCGCGCCTTTCGGCGCTCCGCTCCCCTCACATCTTTGGTGAGGGAGCATTCCCCTCGCGAGCCGAGGGGATGGGAATGCCGGCGCACCCCGCGCCTTGCGAAAACAGGGGCGGCGGAGCTTTGGGTTTTATGCTGTGTCAGCGCGCCGAGCTGTTTGAAATGTGAATCTGTGATCGCGTGCCATCCTCTCCGCGTCATGCCCGGCCTTGTGCCGGGCATCCACGCCTTGCTTGCGATGAAGCAAGGCGTGGATGGCCGGGACGAGCCCGGCCATGACGAACGTGGGTTTTGACGAAATGAATCCAACACACTTGCCTGTGCGACTTGTGTTAAAATTACCCTCATGAATCTCGTCCGCAATCATTCGCACTGGGGCGCTTTCTTCGCCGAGGTCGAGGGCGGACGAATTGTCGGGGTGCGGCCGTTCGAGAAAGACCCCGATCCGTCGCACCTGATCAACGCCATCCCCGATGCGGTGCATTCGAAATCGCGCATCGCGCAGCCGATGGTTCGCGAGGGTTGGCTCAAGCACGGTCCCGGCGCGAGCCAAGGCCGCGGCCGCGAGCCGTTCGTGCCGGTGCCGTGGGATCAGGCGCTCGATCTGATCGCGGGAGAGATCGATCGGGTCCGCCGCCAGCACGGCAATGCCGCAATCATGGGCGGCTCGCAAGGCTGGTCGTCGGCCGGGCTGTTCCATGAGGCGCGAGTGCAGTTGCATCGCTTCCTTGCGGCGGCGGGCGGCTACGTCGATCAGGTGATGAACTACAGCTTCGGCGCGGCGCTCGCGTTCCTGCCGCATATCGTCGGCAGCCCGCAGTCGGTGGTTGGGCCGCTGACGTCTTGGTCGTCGATCGCGCGGCACTCCAAGCTGATGGTGCTGTTCGGCGGCGCCAA
>JBJMTO010000143.1:0-36036 GCA_045811665.1 Bradyrhizobium sp. | reverse complement strand
GATGCGGGTCTCGTCGATCTCGATGCCCTTGAGCCGCGCGATGTCCGAGCCGGTGGCGATCACGATGCTCTTGGTTTCGACGACCTGCGACTTGCCGTCGGCGGAGATCTCGACCTTGCCGGTGCCGAGAATCTTGCCGGCCCCCTTGAGCACGTCGATCTTGTTCTTCTTCATCAGGAACTCGACACCCTTGACGTTGCCGTCGATGCCCTGCTGCTTGAAGTTCATCATCGCAGGCAAATCGAGCTTCGGCGCGGAGACGCTGACGCCCATCTTGGCAAAGGAATGCCCGGCCTCCTCGAACATTTCGGAGGCGTGCAGCAGCGCCTTCGACGGCATGCAGCCGACATTGAGGCAGGTGCCGCCGAGCGTCGCGTTCTTTTCCACCACGGCGACCTTCATGCCGAGCTGCGCTGCACGGACCGCGCAGACATAACCACCCGGTCCGGTGCCGATGACGACGAGATCGTAGGATGCCATGAGAGAAAGTCCCGTAAGTTTAGCGTTGAGGGATGTGTCAGCATCCGCGCGGCGCGTCAGCGTCCGCCGGACACATCGAGAATGGCGGAGGTGACGTAGGAGGCATCGTCCGACATCAGCCAGACGATGGCGTTGGCGACTTCATCGGCAGTACCGACGCGCTTCATCGGCACCATATGGGCCAGACGATGGGCGCGGTCGGGTTCGCCGCCGGCGGCGTGGATTTCGGTGTCGATCAGGCCGGGGCGGATGCCCGCGACGCGAATGCCTTCGCCGGCGACCTCATAGCCGAGGCCCACGGTGAAGGAATCGATCGCGCCCTTGGACGCGGCATAGTCGACATAGGTGTTCGGCGCGCCGAGCTTGGCCGCAACCGATGACAGATTGACGATGACGCCGCCCTGGCCGCCGTGCTTTGTCGACATCCGCTTCACGGCCTCGCGCGCGCAGAGGATGGAGCCGGTGACGTTGACCGCCATCACGCGCTGGATGCGCTCGGCCGACATCTCGTCGACGCGCACGCCACTGGTTCCGACGATGCCGCCATTATTGACGAGCGCGCCGAGCATGCCGAACGCGTCCGCGGCCTTGAACAACGCCAGGATATCGCTTTCCTCGGCGACGTCGCATTTCACCGCGATGGCCTTGCCGTTGCTGGCCGCAATCTCCGCGACTACCTCGTCGGCGGCGGTCTTGTTGCTGGCATAGCCGACGACGATTCGGAAGCCGCGCTTGGCTGCCGCAATCGCGGTCGCCCGGCCAATGCCGCGGCTGCCGCCAGTGATGACAACGACTTTATCGGTCACGCGCGTCTCCATGGTTCGACACGCGCCGTCGCGAAAGGCGACGGCGCTCGCAGAGCATCAGGGATCAGAGATCGAGCACCAGGCGCGCCGGATCTTCCAGGCTCTCCTTGACGCGAACCAGGAAGGTCACGGCTTCCTTGCCGTCGATGACCCGGTGATCGTAGGACAGCGCCAGATACATCATCGGGCGGACTTCGATCTTGCCGCCGACGACCATCGGCCGCTCCTGGATCTTGTGCATGCCGAGGATGCCGGACTGCGGCGCATTCAGGATCGGGGTCGACATCAGCGAGCCGTAGATGCCGCCATTGGTGATGGTGAAGGTGCCGCCCTGCATCTCGTCGATCTTGAGCTGGCCGTCGCGGGCGCGGCGGCCGAAATCGGCGATGCCCTTCTCGATGTCGGCGATCGACTTGTTGTCGCAGTCGCGCACCACGGGCACAACGAGGCCCTTGTCGGTGCCGACGGCGACGCCGATGTGATAGTAGTTCTTGTAGATCAGATCGGTGCCGTCGATCTCGGCGTTGACGGCCGGGATGTCCTTCAGCCCCTGCACGACGGCCTTGGTGAAGAAGCCCATGAAGCCGAGCTTCGAGCCGTGCTTCTTCTCGAACGCATCCTTGTAGTGGGCGCGCAACGCCATGACGTTGGTCATGTCGACCTCGTTGAAGGTCGTGAGCATGGCGGCGGTGTTCTGCACGTCCTTGAGGCGGCGCGCGATGGTCTGGCGCAGCCGCGTCATCTTCACGCGTTCCTCGCGTGCGGCATCGTCGGCCGGGGAAGCGCTGCGCACCTGCACGGCCGCGGCCGGCTGATTGACCGGGGTCGGCGCGGAGGCGGCCTTTTCGATTGCGGCCAGCATGTCACCCTTGGTGACGCGGCCGTCCTTGCCTGAGCCCGGTACGGTCGAGGCATCGACGCCGCTTTCGGCCGACAGCTTGCGCACCGATGGCGCCAGCGGCGCATCCGATGCCGTCGCCTTGGGCGCGGCGGCGGGCGCGGGGGCCGGAGCGGCGGCGGGTTTCGCGGGCGCAGTGGCGGCGGACTTGGCGGCGGGCGCGTCGACGCCATCATTGATCATGCCGAGCAGCGCGCCGACCGCGACGGTGTCACCGTCCTTTGCCGCGATCTCGCCGAGCACGCCGGCCGACGGCGCCGGGACCTCGATGGTGACCTTGTCGGTCTCGAGCTCGACCAGCGGTTCGTCCACCGCGACAGCCTCGCCGGCCTTCTTGAACCAGCGGCCGATAGTGGCCTCGGTCACGGACTCGCCGAGCGTCGGAACGCGAATTTCAGTCATGGTTTTCCCTCAGTGCCCTTGGCAGTCATTTTCTCTTTGTCATCGCCCGCCTTGTACGCAGTTGCGCACGTGGGGCGGGCGATCCGGTACGTCGCGACGACAGTGATTACGGCGGTGCCGCAGCGTACTGGATGCCCCGCCTTCGCGGGGCATCACGAGTAGTTCCTATTAGTTAGTTCAAAGCCTCATCCAGAAACGCCTTGAGCTGCGCCTGATGCTTCGACATCAGGCCGGTGGCGGTGGCGGCCGACGCGGCGCGCCCGGCATAGCGCGGACGCTTGTTCGGTGCCTGGATCTGGTTGAGCACCCATTCGAGATACGGCTCGATGAAGTGCCACGCGCCCATGTTGCGCGGCTCTTCCTGGCACCAGACGAACTCGGCGCCCTTGAAGCGGGAAAGCTCCAGCACCAGCGCCTTCAACGGCACCGGATAGAGCTGCTCGATGCGCAGCAGGTAAATATCGTCGATGCCGCGCTTCTCGCGCTCGTCGTAGAGATCATAATAGACCTTGCCCGAGCAGAGCACGACGCGGCGGATTTCGCCGTCCGGCTTCAGCTTGATCGGCTCGTTCGGCAGCAGCTGGGTGTCATCCCAGAGGATGCGGTGGAACGTGGAATCCTTGCCGAGTTCGTCGAGCCGCGACGTCGCGCGCTTGTGGCGCAGCAGCGACTTCGGCGTCATCACGATCAGCGGCTTGCGGATTTCGCGATGCAGCTGCCGCCGCAGCATGTGGAAGTAGTTGGCGGGGGTCGTGGGATAGACCACCTGCATATTGTCCTCGGCGCACATTTGCAGGAAGCGCTCGAGGCGCGCGGAGGAGTGCTCCGGCCCCTGCCCTTCATAGCCGTGCGGCAGCAGGCAGACGAGGCCCGACATGCGCAGCCATTTGCGCTCGCCCGACGAGATGAACTGGTCGAACAGCACCTGCGCGCCGTTGGCGAAATCGCCGAACTGGGCTTCCCACACCGCCAGCGCATTGGGCTCGGCCAGCGAATAACCATACTCGAAGCCAAGCACCGCCTCTTCCGACAGCAGCGAGTTGATGACCTCGTAGTGGCCCTGATCGCCGCCGAGATGATTGAACGGCGTGTAGCGGCTTTCATCCTCCTGGTCGATCAGCACCGAATGGCGCTGCGAGAAGGTGCCGCGCTCGGAGTCCTGACCGGAGAGGCGAACGTGGCGGCCCTCCTGCAGCAGCGTGCAGAACGCCAGCGCCTCTCCGGTTGCCCAATCGATGCCGACACCGGTCTCGATGGCTTTCGCCCGGTTGTCGAGGAAGCGCTGGATAGTGCGGTGAACCCGGAAACCGTCCGGCACCTTGGTGATCTTGCTGCTGATCTCTTTCAGGACGGCGATATCGACGCCGGTGACACCGCGCCGTGCGTCCTCTTCCTGATCGGCAAGCTTGAAGCCGGCCCATTTGCCGTCGAGCCAGTCGGCCTTGTTCGGCTTGTAGCCGGTGCCAGCCTCGAATTCAGCGTCGAGCCGCGCCCGCCAGTCGGCCTTGGCCTTCTCGACCTCGCCTTCGGTCATCACGCCCTCGGCGATCAACCGCTTGGAATAGATCTCCACTGTACCCGGATGGTTGGCGATCTTCTTGTACATCACCGGCTGGGTGAACATCGGCTCGTCGCCTTCGTTGTGACCGTGGCGGCGATAGCAGAACATGTCGATGACGACGGGCTTGTGGAATTTCTGGCGGAATTCGATGGCGACCTTGGCGGCGAATACCACGGCTTCCGGGTCATCGCCGTTCACGTGGAAGATCGGCGCGTCGATCATCTTGGCGACGTCGGAGGGATAGGGCGAGGAGCGCGAGTAGCGCGGATAGGTGGTGAAGCCGATCTGGTTGTTGACGATGAAATGCAGCGAACCGCCGGTGCGATAGCCCTTCAGGTCCGACAGGCCAAAGCATTCGGCCACCACGCCCTGCCCCGCGAACGCGGCGTCGCCGTGCATCAACAGCGGCAGCACCGAAATGCGCATGTCCGGCGGATCGCCGTGCTGGTCCTGCTTGGCGCGGACCTTGCCGAGTACGACGGGATCGACGATTTCCAGATGCGACGGGTTGGCGGTCAGCGAAAGATGGATCCGGTTGTTGTCGAACTCGCGGTCCGACGAGGCGCCGAGGTGGTATTTCACGTCGCCGGAGCCCTCGACCGCGTCGGGATTGGCCGAACCGCCCTTGAATTCATGGAATAGGGCGCGATGCGGCTTGCCCATCACCTGGGTCAGCACGTTGAGGCGGCCGCGGTGCGGCATGCCGACCACGATCTCCTTCACGCCGAGATTGCCGCCGCGCTTGATGATCTGCTCCAGCGCCGGGATCAGCGATTCAGCGCCGTCGAGGCCAAAGCGCTTGGTGCCGGTGAACTTGACGTCGCAGAACTTCTCAAAACCTTCGGCCTCGATCAGCTTCATCAGGATGGCGCGCCGGCCCTCGCGGGTAAAACTGATTTCCTTGTCCGGACCTTCGATACGCTCCTGGATCCAGGCCTTCTGCGCGCCGTTGGTGATGTGCATGAACTCGACGCCGAGCGTCTGGCAGTAAGTGCGTTCGCAGATCGCGACGATCTCGCGCAGGGTCGCGTATTCGAGGCCGAGCACGTGATCGAGGAAGATCTTGCGGTCGAAATCGCCCTCCACGAACCCGTAGGAGCGCGGATCGAGTTCCTCCCTGTTCCGAGGGGGCTCGATCCCGAGCGGGTCGAGATTGGCGTGGAAATGGCCGCGCATTCGATACGCCCTGATCAGCATAAGGGCGCGCACGGAATCGCGCGTGGCCTGGTGCACATCGGCCGAGGTCAGCTCGGCGCCTTTGGCCTGCGCCTTGGCTGAAATCTTGCCGCCGAAAGCCTTCTCGACTTCCATCCAGTTGCCGTCGAGCGCGGAGGTCAACTCATCCCGTAGCGGCGGTGGCCAGTTGTCGCGCGCCCAGGATGGGCCCTCAGCGTTTTTCCTGACGTCGGCCGGCTGGTCTTTCAGGCTCTTGAAGAACTCCTGCCACTCGGGGTCCACCGAGGAGGGGTCCTGCTCATACCGGGAGTAGATTTCGTCGATATAAGTGGCGTTTGTGCCATGCAGAAACGAAGAGAGAGCAAAGGCGGCGTTCGCGTCTTGGCGAGACATGATGACGTCCTGGTGATTTTTTCAAACGGCACACCAGCCGACCCGAGCCGGATCAGCCTGATTGGCGGCCTTTTACCTTATTTAGGGTTAATGTTCGCGCCGAAAAGGACGAAAGAATGATTAGCCCTTCAACTTTTCGGCAAGCGTTTGGCCCAGACGTGCCGGTGATGGCGACACCGTAATGCCGGCAGCTTCCATCGCCGCGGTTTTGGAGCCCGCGTCGCCCTTTCCACCCGAGATGATCGCGCCAGCATGGCCCATCCGGCGGCCGGGAGGCGCGGTGACGCCGGCGATGAAGCCCACCATCGGCTTCTTGCGGCCACGCTTGGCTTCGTCCCTCAGAAACTGTGCGGCGTCTTCCTCGGCGGAGCCCCCAATCTCGCCGATCATGACGATCGACGTGGTTTTCGGGTCGGCGAGGAACATTTCCAAAACGTCTATGAATTCGGTGCCCTTGACCGGATCGCCGCCGATACCGACTGCCGTGGTTTGGCCGAGGCCTTGCTGGGTGGTCTGGAAGACCGCCTCATAGGTGAGCGTGCCCGATCGGGACACGATACCGACGTTGCCGGGCTTGAAGATGTTGGCAGGCATGATGCCGATCTTGCATTCGCCGGCCGTCATCACGCCGGGGCAATTGGGCCCGATCAGCCGCGATTTCGATCCCGAGAGCGCCCGCTTCACCCGCACCATGTCGAGTACGGGAATCCCCTCGGTGATGCAGACGATCAGCGGCATGTGTGCGTCGATCGCCTCGCAGATCGCGTCCGCAGCCCCGGGCGGCGGCACATAGATCACGCTGGCATCGGCGCCGGTCTGATCGCGCGCCTCGGCAACGGTGTCGAACACAGGCAGGCCGAGATGGATCGACCCGCCTTTGCCCGGCGAGGTACCCCCAAGCATCCGGGTGCCATAGGCAATCGCCGCTTCGGAATGAAAGGTGCCGTTCTTGCCGGTGAATCCCTGGCAAATGACCTTGGTATTATTGTCGATCAGGATGGACATGGTTTCGATTGCTTTCGCGAGGCGGTCGGATGGTTCAATGGATCCGCCGATAGACGCCGGTGAGCACGTCCGCCCATCCTTCCGCATCGGGCGAAAACTGAATTTTCATCGAGTAACTGTCGTCGTCGAGGATTTCGTACACGTGGCGGGCGTTGCCGCGCAGCGAGCCGCGCACCAGAATCAGCGATTGGCCGGTCCAGCCGCCCGAAGCCGGTGACGGCGGGTAGTAGCCGAGCGAATCGTGCCAGAACAATTTGTACAGTCGGTCGTCACGGTCGTAGGTGAATACGGCGTGCGTCGCGAAGATTTCCCGGCCGTCGCGCATCTGACGGCTGTCCTGAATGAGATAGAATCCATTTAGATCGATTCGCGCCGTGACATGCGCGGTAGCGGGTCCACCCTCCGTCCAGCGCGATGGATAAACCATTTCTTCTCCGCTCCAGTCGCCTGCGAACGCCGCAAGCCTGCGGTGCTCCGCCAGCGGCTTGGGCGCGGCGAGATGATTTTCCGCCATCCGCTCAAGCCCCCTTCACGGCCTGGACGATCTTCTGTGCCGCGTCGTCGAGGTCATCGGCGGGCAGAACATTCAGCCCGGATTCCCGGATGATCTTCTTGCCCGCTTCGACGTTGGTGCCCTCAAGCCGAACTACCAGCGGCACTTGCAAGCCGACTTCCTTTACCGCCGCGACCACGCCTTCGGCGATGATGTCGCATTTCATGATGCCGCCGAAGATGTTGATGAGGATTCCCTTAACATTCGGATCGGCAGTGATGATCTTGAAGGCAGCGGTGACCTTGGCCTTGTCGGCGCCACCGCCGACGTCCAGAAAGTTGGCGGGTGCCATTCCGTACAGCTTGATGATGTCCATCGTCGCCATCGCAAGCCCGGCCCCGTTCACCATGCATCCGATGTTGCCGTCGAGGGTGACGTAATTGAGATCGTATTTGGAGGCCTCGATTTCCTTGGGATCCTCCTCGGTCTCGTCACGCAGCACCAGCATCTCGGGGTGCCGATACAGCGCGTTGCTGTCGAGTGTTACCTTGGCATCGAGCACGCGCAGTTCGCCCTGCCTGGTGACCACGAGCGGATTGATCTCCAGCATCGCCATGTCCTTGGCGACGAACGCCGCATAAAGCTGCATCACCAGCCGTTCCGCCTGCTTGGCCAGATCGCCCGACAGTTTCAGCGCCTTGGCCGCGGCCCGGCCGTGGTGAGCCATGATGCCGGTAGCGGGATCAACCGAAAACGTGACGATCTTCTCAGGCGTGTTGTGCGCGACATCCTCAATATTGACGCCACCTTCGGTGGAGACGACGAATGACACCTGCGAGGTCTCGCGGTTGACAAGAATAGATAGGTAGAACTCCTTGTCGATGTCGGAGCCTTCCTCGATGTAGAGCCGGTTCACCTGCTTGCCGTTCGGTCCGGTCTGCACCGTCACCAGCGTCGCGCCCAGCATCTGCTTGGCGTATTCGTTGACTTCGGCGACCGATTTGGCGATCCGCACGCCGCCCTTTGCGCCGGCTGAGGCTTCCTTGAACTTGCCCTTGCCGCGGCCGCCAGCGTGTATCTGGCTTTTCACCACCCAGACCGGGCCGCCGATTGTTTTCGCCGCCGCGTCGGAATCCGCCGCCCGAAGCACCGGAACGCCTTTCGAGATCGGCACGCCGAATTCATGCAGCAGCGCCTTGGCCTGGTATTCGTGGATATTCATACGGCTCTCGAAAAGTTAAGCGATGCGGCGGGACAGGTGGGATCAGCGGCCGAGCAGGTCCGGTGCGATTTTCTTGCAGGCATCGACCAGGCCCTGCACGGCGCTGACCGACTTGTCGAACGCCTCGCGGTCCTTTCCGGCGAGCTCGATCTCGACGATGCGCTCGACCCCCTTTGATCCGATTACGACCGGCACTCCGACATACATGTCCTTGACGCCGTATTCACCGTTCAAGTGGGCGGCGCATGGCAGTACGCGCTTCTTGTCCTTCAGGTAGCTTTCGGCCATCGCGACCGCGGACGCAGCCGGCGCATAAAACGCGGAGCCGGTCTTCAGCAGATTGACGATTTCCGCGCCACCGTTGCGCGTCCGGTCGACTATCTCGTCGATCCGCGCCTGTGAGGTCCAACCCATCTTGACCAGATCGGGCAGGGGAATGCCGGCCACGGTCGAATATCGCACCAACGGCACCATGGTGTCGCCGTGGCCACCAAGTACGAACGCAGTGACGTCTTCGACCGAGACGTTGAACTCGTCAGCCAGGAAGTACCGGAAGCGCGAGGAATCCAGCACGCCCGCCATCCCGACGACCTTCTTATGCGGGAGCCCTGAGGCCTTCCGCAACGCCCAAACCATGGCGTCGAGCGGATTGGTGATGCAGATCACGAACGCATCGGGAGCATATTTCTTGATACCGGCTCCAACCTGCTCCATCACTTTGAGATTGATGCTCAACAGGTCGTCACGGCTCATGCCGGGTTTGCGCGGCACGCCTGCGGTGACGATGCAGACCTTGGCGTTGTCCAGCGCCTCATAGGAATTGACGCCCGTGAAGTGCGCGTCGAATCCGTCGACCGGCGAGGATTGCGCGATGTCGAGCGATTTGCCCTGCGGCACGCCCTCCGCAATGTCGAACAGCACGACATCGCCAAGTTCTTTCAGACCGATGAGGTGAGCCAACGTGCCGCCGATCTGGCCGGAACCAATCAAAGCAATCTTGTCGCGCGCCATGGAAATATGTCCTTTGAAGGCCAAGGAGGAGAGTAAAAGAGGCTGGATGGCTGGTTATCCCTTTCGACCGACGCGTTCAAGTCGGAGCAGCCTCAATCGTCGTTCCTGCCTTGTTTTAGGTCGCGTTGTAGGCGAGCGGGGTCGCCGGTCCGAATTTGTTCAGGTCTCCACCAGCCCCGTGCTGGAGCCTGAGGCCGCGGAATCCTTGTGTCCATGGGGCAACGCCAGATAACCCTCCGAACTCATCTCGATCAGCCGCGAGGACGTCCGCTTGAATTCGTTCGCCTCGTCGCCCTCGCTTGCAAGATAAAGCGACATCGGATCGGCCTCCGCGGAGGCCATCACCTTGACCGCGTTGTCATAGAAGGTGTCGATCAGTGCGATGAACCGCTTTGCCGCGTTGCGTTCGGCATAATCCATCACCGGAATGCGATCGATGATGACGGTGTGGTAGTCGTGCGCGAGCCGCAGGTAGTCGGAAGCCGCCAGCGGCTTTTCGCACAGATCTGCAAATGAAAAACGCGCGACGCCGTTTGCGGAGCACGGCACGTGCAAGACCCGACCCTTGATCGGAATCTCTCGTGGATGGCATCGGGCATTGCCCGTCATGTTGATCCAGGCCTTGTTCAAGGCGGCTTCAGCGGCATCGTCCGCGGGCACCAGCCACATCTTCACGCCCGCAAGCTTTTCAAGCCGGAAATCGGTGCGCGCCTCCAGCCGCAGCACGTCCATGTGGCCGGAAATCTGGGCGACGAACGGCAGGAACAGCGCCCGGTTGAGACCTCCCTTGTAAAGATCATCGGGCGCAACGTTGGAGGTCGCCACCACGACTGTGCCCAGCTCAAACAGCTTGGCGAACAAGCGCCCCAGGATCATCGCATCGGCGATGTCGGTGACGTGAAACTCATCGAAGCACAACAGCCATGCCTCCTCGAAGATCGAAGCGGCCGTGAGCGCGACCACGTCGCCGTTGGCCAACTCGCCGCGCGCGATGCTCTGGCGATAGCCGTGGATGCGCTCATGCACATCTGCCATGAATTCATGGAAATGCGCGCGGCGCTTCTGCCCCACTGAACTGTGTTCGAAGAACATGTCCATCAGCATGGTCTTGCCGCGGCCGACGTCGCCGTGGATGTAGAGGCCTCGCGGAGGCGACCCGTTGCTGTCCGCGAACAGCCGGCCGAGCAATCCTTGCTTGCGCACGGGCTTATAGCTGGCGAGCCGTTGCTCCAGGTCCTCCAGCGCCGCGGCGGCCGCCTGCTGCGCCGGGTCGGACTCGATTGCGCCCGAAGAAACCAGGGCCTGGTATTGGGCGCCGAACGAGCCGGGCGGAGCAGACAGCATGTCTCCCTTACGGCCTCAACACGGGCAAAAATGCAAGCCGAGAATTGGAGGAGCCCCTATGCGCTTGCGCCCTTGCCGGTTATGGCGCGCTGTCAATTGGCGCAGGCGAGGGCAGGTAACGGGGCGAGCTAGGCGCTTCTTGCTTACGCACTAAGCGCATAGGAGTCCTCGACTACATAGGGCCCGCCTCCTGTGGAGGCTCGAGACGAGAACAGTATAAAGCGCTGCGCCGTAAACACCCGGGTCGGAAAATATCCGCGCACCGAGAGATAATCCGCCACGTCCTGGTTGGAAGCATCGCGCAGACGCGCCAGCGTCACATGCGGGGTGAATTTGCGGCCCTCCGGATCGAGCCCGAACCGCTGCATCAGACGCTCGAGCTCGGCCTGCAGTTCGATCAGCGGCCGGCTCGGCACCACCTGGGCCACCACCGCCCGCGGCTTTTTTCCACCGAAACTCGAGAGGCCCTGCAGGGCAACATCGAACGGCTTGCGGTTGACCCGAAACAGCAGCGAGGCGATTTCGTTGGCTGCCACCCCATCGATATCGCCGATGAAGCGCAAGGTGACGTGATAGTTTTCGGGATCAATCCAGCGGGCGCCTGGGAGGCCGCCACGCAAACTGGAAAGCGTCTGGCCGATCTCGGCCGGAATTTCCAGTCCAGTAAACAGACGCGGCATCGCATGACTCCCGATGCTTCGGCATGATCCCGAATTGGAAACCGGTCTGCTCGGACCACAAGGTCGTCGGCCCCGAAATCATGCCCTGTAACAAGTCCGGCGACGAATCACCGATCAATGTTCTTACCGCAGTTACGTGACGCTGCGAAGCAGCGCGCGGACAAGCCCGGGAAAACACGGCATCGCATTATTCCTGGTGGTTTCTCAACTACGTTGCCCGGATATGGTGCCAAGAAAAGCCTCCACCGTGGGCAAAATATTCTTGACGATCATGTCGACGCCTTCCGCGGTTGGATGGATGCCGTCCCGCTGATTGAGCCTGGTCTCGGCGGCGACGCCTTCCAGGAAGAACGGATACAGCTGCACGCCAAATGATTTCGCGAGGTCCGAATAGATCGCGTTGAAGCGCTCCGAATAATCGCGGCCGTAGTTCGGTGGCGCCAACATCCCGCACAACAACACAGCGATGTTGCGGGCCTTCAGCCGCATCAGGATGTCAGAGAGCGCGGCGCGCGTGACCGCCGGATCGATGCCTCGCAATGCATCGTTGGCGCCAAGCTCCAGAACCACGGCCCGGGTGCCCTCCGGCACCGACCAGTCCAGCCGGTCGCGACCTCCAGAGGTCGTATCACCGGAGACTCCGGCATTGATAATATCGACGGCTATACCCTTGGCACGTAATGCGTTTTGGAGCCGCTCCGGAAATGCCGCCGCCGCGGGCAGCCCGAAACCCGCGCTGAGCGAATCACCCAGCACCACCATCTTGATGGGCTTTGCCTCAGAAGCCGGAGCCTGTGCGAACACGGGCGCTGTCGCCACCAAACTCAAGCCCAATACCAGCAAGTGGGCAAACATCCTCCGCTGCCTCTCGACCACGCCTGCCGAAGTGCCATATGACCGAGCCATGGATAGTCTCATCGAACCCTCGTCACCGGCCGGCCTGGAGCCGCACACCATTTCCATCTCGGACGTCAATCTGTCGCTCGGCTCGGGGGCCGCGCGGGTTCACATCCTGAAGGATGTCAGCCTGCGGGTAGCACCGGGCGAGGCAATCGGCCTGATCGGACCATCAGGCTCGGGCAAATCCACCTTGTTGATGGTGATGGCGGGACTGGAGCGTCCCGACAGCGGAGAGGTGGTGGTCAACGGCACGCCTTTCAATGCCCTCGATGAGGACGCGCTCGCCCGGTTTCGCGGCCGCCAGGTCGGCATCGTGTTCCAATCTTTTCATTTGATTCCGACCATGACCGCGCTGGAGAATGTCGCGGTTCCGCTGGAGCTCGCCGGCAATTCAGACGCGGCGCGGCGGGCCAGCGAGGAACTGAGTTCCGTCGGGTTAGGCGATCGGCTGCACCATTACCCGACGCAATTGTCGGGCGGAGAGCAGCAGCGCGTCGCTCTGGCACGCGCGCTGGCGCCGGATCCGGCAATTTTAGTTGCCGACGAGCCCACCGGAAATTTGGACGAGGCCACCGGCAAGCAGATTGTGGACCTTTTGTTCACCAAGCACGCGGAACGCCGAATGACGCTGGTGCTCGTAACCCACGATAGCGCCCTGGCTCAGCGCTGCGACAGGGTGGTGCGGCTGCGCTCAGGCCGGATCGAGGGACAAGTCGCAGATCGCAAAGTGCGTTCATGAGCATTGCAGCGCCATCGGTGAATACGCGCGCCGCGGCGTCACTGCCGCTGCGCTACGCGTTGCGCGAATTGCGGGGAGGACTGCGCGGCTTCTATGTTTTCATCGCTTGCATCGCGCTCGGCGTGCTGGCGATTGCCGGCGTCGGCTCGGTCGCGGCAAGTCTCGGCGATGGGCTGGCGCGGGAGGGTCGCACCCTGCTCGGCGGCGACGTGGCGTTTTCGCTGATCCAGCGCGAAGCCAAGCCAGAGGAAGTCTCGTTCCTTCGTTCGCGCGGACAGGTGTCGGTAGCCGCGATATTGACGGGAATGGCGCGGACCGGCGAGGGAAGGCTGGCGCTGGTCGAACTGAAAGCGGTAGACGCCGCCTATCCGATCCTGGGCGAGCTGGCCCTGCAGCCGAAACTTGCCCTTCCGGATGCGCTGGCCGAGGTCGATGGAGCATTCGGTGCGGCCGCGGATTCCACCCTGCTGGCGCGGCTCGATCTGAAAATCGGCGACCGCGTGAGCATTGGCAACGCCAGTTTTCAGATCCGCAGCGTCGTCAACGCCGAACCGGACAAGCTGGCCAGCGGACTCGGATTGGGGCCCCGTTTTCTGGTCAGCCAAACCGGCCTTCGCACAACGGGACTGCTGCAGCCCGGCAGCCTGGTGCGGTGGATATACCGGTTGAAACTGCCCGATAACGCGGCCGACGATCGTGCCGCGGCAGCGTTCATCAACGAGGTGCGAAACACCTTGCCGCAGGCCGGGTGGGAGATCCGCAGCCGCAGCAATGCTTCGCCGCAGCTCGAGCGCACGATCAGCCGGTTTACCCAATTCCTCACCTTGGTGGGCCTCGCCGCCTTGCTGGTCGGCGGCGTCGGCGTCGCCAACGCCGTCAAGAGCCACATCGATCGCAGCCGCGACGTCATCGCGACCTTCAAGGCGCTGGGCGCCACCGGGCGCAACGTATTCACGATCTATCTGACCCAGGTCGTCGTTCTCGCAGGCATCGGCTCGGTGATCGGGCTTGTTGCCGGCGCGGCGCTGCCTTTCATCATTGTTGGTCTGTTCGGCAAGCTGTTGCCGTTGCCGGTGGTGCCTGCGCTTCATCCCGACGAACTTGCGCTTTCGCTGGTGTACGGACTGCTGACCGCGCTTGCGTTCGGGCTGTGGCCG
Source organism: Bradyrhizobium sp. (assembly GCA_045811665.1). Classification (GTDB taxonomy): domain Bacteria; phylum Pseudomonadota; class Alphaproteobacteria; order Rhizobiales; family Xanthobacteraceae; genus Bradyrhizobium. The sequence goes on along the minus strand of JBJMTO010000143.1, from coordinate 21,769 downwards.
CTCGGGCGGGTGCACGACGTGCCGGTGGCTGCGCTGTTCCGCGAAGCCGTCGCATCCGAATGGCATCGTCCGCGCTGGCGCTACCTGGCGCTGATGGCGGTGGTGATCGCGCTGTTGATCGGGGTCGTGATCGGGCTCGCCTACGACAAGCGGGTCGCGTCGATCTTCGTCGTTTCCTCCGTTGCCGTGTTCGCGCTGCTGCGGGCCATTGCGACGGGCCTGATGATGCTGGCGCGGCGGCTGCCACGGAGCCGTTGGCCGATGCTGCGCCTGGCGATCTCCAATATCTACCGCCCCGGCGCATTGACCCCCTCGGTGGTCATGTCGCTTGGGCTTGGGCTTGCCGTACTGGTCACCATCACGCAAATCGACGGCAATCTGCGACGGCAATTCATGGCCGCGCTGCCGGATCGGGCGCCGTCGTTCTATTTCATCGACATCCCCACCAGTGAAGCGCCGCGTTTCGGCGAATTTCTCAGACAGATCGCACCGCAATCCACCGTGGAGGACGTACCGATGCTGCGCGGCCGGATCGTGGCCGCCAGGGGGCTCAAGGCCGAACAACTCAGAGCCTCGACCGACTCCGAATGGGTGCTGCAAAGCGACCGCGGCCTGACCTATACCGGCGATATCCCGAGGGGCTCCAAGGTTGTGGAAGGCGAATGGTGGCGCGCCGACTATGATGGACCGCCACTGGTCTCGATGGAGAAGAAGATCGCCGACGGGCTCGGCCTCAAGATCGGCGACCAGATCGTCGTCAACATACTCGGCCGCGACATCGCGGCCATGATCGGCAATCTGCGCACGGTGGACTGGCAAAGCCTCGGCATCAACTTCGTGCTGGTATTCTCCCCTAACGCCTTCAAGGGCGCCCCCCACACCCATATCGCGACACTGACCGAAGCCCATCCGGACTCGGCGGGCGACGCCCGGATTATCAAGTCGGTCGCCGACACCTTCCCGACGGTCACGAGCGTACGGGTGCGGGAGGCGCTGCAGACGATCGGTAACGTGGTCACCAACCTGGTGCTGGCAATTCGCGGCGCCAGCGCGGTCACCCTGGTATCCGCCGTTCTGGTGCTGGGGGGCGCGCTCGCCGCCGGCCACCGCCATCGGGTTTATGACGCGGTGATCCTCAAGACCCTCGGCGCCACCCGCGGACGGTTGCTCGGGGCCTACGCACTCGAATATCTGATGATCGGATTTGCGACCGCCGTATTCGGGGTCATCGCAGGTTCGATCGCGGCCTGGCTGATCGTGACCCGGCTAATGACGCTGGGGTTCGTCTGGCAGGCCGGCAGCGCTGCAGGGGTCGTCGCGGCGGCGCTCGTGGTCACCGTCGGGCTGGGGCTGGCCGGGACGCTGCTCGCGCTCAATCAGAAGCCGGCGACGGTGTTGCGGAATTTGTGACCCGTTGCAGCCGATTGCGGCAGGCTTCGGTTAACTATCCGAGGTGTTGCCCACGTGGGGCCCTCTCGCCTTCTGAAACCAGCAAGCGCAGCGACATTCAGCCGCGCATGGAAGCTTGCAGCGAATGTGTTAGTTTCCCACATACAGTCAGGGCGAGAGGCCGGTTTGATGACACAAAGTTTATGTCAGCGAATGGCGGTATCTCGGATAGACTTAGTAGCCGGCAACGCAAACCCCTTGCGCTCCGGACCAACAACGGGAATTCGACCATGTCGGACCTAGACCGCAATTATGCTTCTCCCTTCGGCCGGGCCGCCGGGCGCATAGACGCCGCGACCGTCGACGCCGGTCTGCGCGCCTACATGCTGCGCGTCTACAATTACATGACGATCGGCCTGGCCATCACCGGCCTCGCAGCGCTCGGCGTCTACATGGCCGCGGTGACGTCGGATCCGTCCGGCGCGACCGCCAAGATCGGCAACGCCTTCCTGACGCCGTTCGGCTATGCGATGTTCGTAAGCCCCTTGAAATGGCTGTTCATCCTGGCGCCGCTTGCCATGGTGTTCGTCATCTCGGCCGGGATCGACCGGCTGCGGCCGGCAACCGCCCAGATCCTGTTCTGGGTGTTCTCGGCTCTGATGGGCATTTCGCTCTCATCGATCTTCCTGGTGTATACGCACACCTCGATCGTGCGGGTGTTCTTCATCGCGGCCGCCACCTTCGGCGCGCTTAGCCTTTACGGCTACACCACCAAGCGCGACATGAGCGGGATGGGTTCGTTCCTGATCATGGGCCTGTTCGGCCTCATCATCGCGAGCCTGGTGAATATTTTCCTCGCCAGCTCGATGTTGCAGTTCGTGGTCTCCGTCGTCGGCGTGCTGGTGTTCGCGGGCCTCACCGCCTGGGACACGCAGCGGCTGAAGAACGACTACATCTACGGCTATGCCTCGCAGGGCGGTGACGTAGCGGAGCGGGCGGCCATCACCGGCGCGCTCTCCCTCTACCTGAACTTCATCAACCTGTTCACGCTGCTGCTGCAGTTGCTCGGGCAGCGCGACTGACCTCTTGGGGCTTTGCCCAAGTCTCAAGCCCCGGCTGCGGCCGGGGCTTTTCTTTTGCCGTGAGCACAAATAGGTTCCGAGCATGTCCTCGCTCAAAATCCGGCCCACTGGGGCCGCCGACCTTCCCGCCATCACGCAAATCTACGAACACGCGGTGCTTCACGGCACCGCCACCTTCGAGTTAACCGCGCCGAACCTGGCGGAAATGGCGAGGCGATGGGGCAGCATGGTCGAGGGCGGATTCCCTCATCTGGCCGCAATCCTCGAAGGGCAGGTGGTCGGTTACGCCTATGCCGGTCCGTATCGGCCCCGCCCGGCCTATCGCTTCACTGTAGAGAATTCGATCTATCTGCAGCCCGCGATCCATCGCCGCGGAATTGGCTTGCAGTTGCTGCGGCAGTTGATCGCCGAATGTGAGTCGCGCGGCTACCGCCAGATGATCGCAGTCATCGGCGATGCCGCCAATGCGGGCTCGATCGGCCTCCACGCCAAATGCGGATTTCAGATGATCGGCACCCATCCGAACGTCGGCTTCAAGTTCGGCCGTTGGCTCGATACCGTGTTGATGCAGCGCGGGCTTGGGGAAGGAGCGAACACGCTGCCCGGGGCGGAAACTTAGCAGGTCCGCGGCCGTTCGGCTAAACCACAGCCAGCTTGCGGTCGATCACCAGCAGCACGCGGTCGAGTTCGTGGCCTCGGCGCAGGACCAGACCGGTTGCAGAGATCACGCTGTAGATGCCCTGCTTGCGTGCAAGCCGCGGATCTTTTTCGATCCTGTAGATCGGCACTTCCGAAGCCCGGCGGAACACCGAGAACACCGCGCGATCCCGGAGGAAGTCGATTGCATAGTCCCGCCATTCGCCGTCGGCGACCATGCGCCCGTACAGGTTCAAGATGCGGTTGAGTTCGAAGCGGTTGAACGTCACCCGGCTTGGCAAAGCACCCGCAGCGGCCGTGCGCACCGCTGCGCGGGCCTCGCTTGGGTCGGCTTCCTCCGACATCGAACTCATGGAGCGCCTCCGGTTCATCAATCCTGCGAAATCAGGGCCGCACTACCAGCTCGGTTAGCTACGGCGTCACGTAGGCATGATCGCGCCAACCGCGCGTCCCTGCAAGGGGTGCCAAGCGTCGCCCAGGGTTGACCGAGTGAGGGCAAGGACAGAGGTGCGACAGAAAAGCTGAGCGTCACGCGATCGTTAGCGCGATCATAATCCCGCCCTACTTCTGCCAAGCGCCTGCCCCGCTGAATTGCGAAAAGATAATCGTGCGTTGGCCCGGTCCTTTCGGTTCCGGATTCCTCAGCCCCCAGCCCCCCGGGGTCGTCGGGATCGGGCCTGTTCCACAGATAAATGATCCACCACACTGGGCCAGCGAGAGTTGGTCCTTTTTCTTTGGGGCATTGTCGGCGGTGGGGCACGTCAGCATGCCCACTTGGGAGGACGAGAGGCTTGGAGACGAGAAGCTGGTTAATGTAGCGGCGCGATTGCAGCGCCGAGCATCACCCCGGGCTTTTCCCGATTGCCGTTCTGAACATAGACGACGGCGGCGTCGATTCCCTCGCGAGATATATTTTCCAACGGAACCGTCCAGTGGCCGGACGTTCCGTTCCAGTCGCCGACCTTCAACAGGCTGCGCACCACGTTGTGGTAGGTGACTTGACGACCGCCATTTTCACCGCGCCCGATTGAAATCGGCACAGCCTTTGTCACCGCGCATATCCAAACCTCGCCGTGCGTGGCGTCAGAGGGTTTGTCGGATGCCGGGACGGAAATTCTGATCTGTTTACCAGCCATGGCCATCGTGATCGGCAACGACATCACGCCGTCCGCCCTCTTCGTGAGGTCGATCGCGTTCTCGATTCCAGACCGGTCGCTGCCAATGACGTGCATCGATCCATTCACCACGACTTGAGGCGTGTAAACCTCGCGATCCCCACGAACCTGGGAGTACGCTTTCTGGCGGGCGGTGAATCGCGAGTCGGCCAGCGTGTCCTTCCACCCAAGATAATCCCAGTAATCGATCGGCATGCTCAACGCGATCACCGAGGGATCCTTGGCCAGCTCACCCAATATCCTGTCTGCCGGCGGACACGACGAGCATCCTTGCGACGTGAACAGCTCCACGACCGCGCGCGGGTCGGCATGGGCGGGCCGGATGACGGCGATGATCGCGCAAACACCGAGCGCACTCGACCATCGCGAAATAGAGTTGTAAGTCGTCATCGTCGCCATGCTGAAATCGGATCCCGCATTCGTGACCGCTGAGAAAGTTACGGTCGTCGAAGCTCTTGCTTCTGGATAGTGGCCGTCCAACGAGAGGAGGCGGTCCTTTCATAGGCCGCCGCCAGATCACCTGCTACTCACTTCGAAGTGAGCTTTGATCGCAGAGCATCACGCTGCCAGCTTGCGCAGCACGTAATGCAGGATGCCGCCGTTGCGGTAGTACTCTAGCTCGTCGAGGGTATCGATTCTACACAGCAACGAGACCCGCTGCAGCGAGCCATTTTGGGACACGATCTCGGCCGTCAATTTCTGCCGCGGTTTCAGATCGCCCTGAAGACCGCGGATCGTAACGGTCTCGTCGCCCTTCAGGCCGATCGACTCCCAGGACACGCCTTCCTCGAACGTCAGCGGCAGCACGCCCATGCCGACCAGATTGGAGCGATGGATGCGCTCGAAACTCTGGCAGATCACCGCGCGGACCCCAAGCAGCCGTGTTCCTTTTGCAGCCCAGTCTCTCGACGATCCGTTGCCGTATTCCGCGCCGGCAAACACCACCAACGGCACCTTCTCGGCCTGATACTTCATCGCGGCGTCATAGATCGACATCTGCTCGCCGTCGGGCCAATGCCTGGTGAGACCGCCCTCCGGGATGTTGCCGTCGGCGCCTCGGAGCATGAAATTCTTGATGCGGATGTTGGCGAACGTGCCCCGCATCATCACCTCGTGATTGCCGCGACGCGTACCGTACTGATTGAAATCGGCCGGGCGCACCTGATGCTCGGACAGATATCTTCCGGCGGGGGACGTCAGCTTGATCGCACCTGCGGGCGAGATGTGATCGGTTGTTATCTTGTCGCCGAACACTGCGAGAATGCGCGCATCAACCACATCCACGATCGGCTCGGGCTCTTTCTTCATGCCTTCGAAATAGGGCGGGTTCTGAACGTAAGTCGAGCTCATGTTCCAGCGATAAGTTTCACTCTCGACCGTCTTGATCTTGCGCCAGTTGGCGTCGCCCTTGAACACGTCTGCGTACCGCTTCTTGAAGATCGTGGAAGTCACGTGCTTCTTCATCACCGCGTTGATCTCTTTCGAGGTCGGCCAAATGTCCTTGAGAAAAACCGGCTTGCCGTCCTTGCCGGTGCCGATCGGCTCGACCGCAAGGTTCTTGGTCACCGTTCCGGCCAGAGCATAGGCCACCACCAGTGGCGGCGACGCCAGGTAGTTGGCCTGCACGTCAGGACTGACGCGACCTTCGAAATTTCGATTACCGGACAATACGGCCGCGGCGATGATGCCGTTGTCGTTGATCGACTTCGAAATCTCGTCCGGCAGCGGGCCGGAATTGCCAATACAGGTGGTGCATCCGAATCCGACCAGATTGAATCCGACCTTGTCCAGTTCGAGTTGCAGACCGGAATTGGCGAGATACTCCGCCACCACCTGGCTGCCCGGCGCCAGCGAGGTTTTCACCCAGGGCTTTGCCGTCAAGCCCTTCGCGGCTGCGTTGCGCGCTACCAGGCCGGCGCCGATCAGGACGCTCGGATTGGATGTGTTGGTGCAGGAAGTAATCGCCGCGATCACCACATCGCCATGACCGAGATCGAAATTGCGGTTCTCCACGGCATAACGCTTCGACATGTCGCTGGCCTTCTTGTACTCGCTGGCCATTGCCATGGCGAAGCCCTCCGCCACCGCCGGCAGCGCGACCCGGCCTTCAGGTCGCTTCGGTCCGGCCATCGAGGGCACTACGTCACCGAGATCGAGCTGCAGCGTTTCGGTAAACACCGGATCCGGTGATTTGGCGGTCCGGAACAAGCCTTGCGCCTTGGCGTAAGCTGCCACCAATGCGACCCGCGCTGTGGAGCGGCCGGAGGTCTTGAGGTAATCGACCGTCTCGGCATCGACGGGGAAAAAGCCGCAGGTCGCGCCATATTCCGGGGCCATGTTGCCGATGGTGGCCTTGTCCGCCACCGAGAGATAATCAAGACCCGGGCCGAAGAACTCCACGAATTTTCCGACCACGCCCTGCTTGCGCAGCATCTGCGTGACCGTAAGCACCAGATCGGTGGCGGTGACGCCTTCCTTGAGCTGGCCTTTGAGCTTGAAGCCGACCACTTCCGGCAGCAGCATCGACAACGGCTGACCCAGCATCGCCGCCTCGGCTTCGATGCCGCCGACGCCCCAACCGAGCACCGCGAGGCCGTTGACCATGGTGGTGTGGGAATCGGTGCCAACCAGCGTATCGGGATAAGCGACCTCGAAGGTCCCCTTCTTCTTGCCGACGGTCATCTTCTCCTTACGAGTCCAGACCGTCTGCGCCAGGTACTCGAGATTGACCTGATGGCAGATGCCGGTGCCCGGCGGAACGACGGCAAAGTTCGAGAACGCCTTCTGGCCCCATTTGAGGAATTCGTATCGTTCCTGGTTCTGTTTGTATTCCTCGACCACGTTCTTGGCGAACGCCTTGTTGTCGCCGAAGAAGTTCACGATGACGCTGTGGTCGATGACGAGGTCGACCGGCACCAGCGGATTGATCTTCTCTGCGTCCCCCCCGAGCTTCTGCATCGCATTGCGCATCGCCGCGAGATCGACCACCGCGGGAACGCCGGTGAAGTCCTGCATCAGCACACGTGCCGGACGAAATGCTATTTCATGTTCGAGCTTGCGCTTCTTCAGCCACTTGGAGACGGCGATGATGTCGTCTTTCTTGACCGTCCGGCCGTCCTCGTTTCGCAGCAGGTTTTCCAGGATCACCTTCATTGAATAGGGAAGCTTGGATATCCCCTTGAGACCGTTCTTCTCGGCGGCCGGCAGGCTGTAATAGAGATAGGTCTTGCCGCCGACCTTGAGGGTCTTTTGGCTCTTGAAGCTGTCGAGCGAGGTCATATGAGGATTCCCGATTGATCGTTATACCCAGAGACGGGTATCTAAACACCTTGTGCCTGGCTTTGGCAGATGGCTTGCACAGCCGGACCGAGTGCTGCATCAAGTTCCGGCTTATAGAATCATTCCCGTGGCACCGCCACATCGACAACTGCGCCATGGGCTCGTCGGCTGAAAATTCTGCTGCCGTGCCGATCCAAGAATCTGAGGGCTTAGAAGGGACGAAATGCGGCTCTCGGGACGTGGCATCAGCTGTGTGCGCGGTGGCCGTGACGTTTTCTCGGGTCTGGACTTCGAAGCTTGCTCGGGCGAGGCGCTGGCGGTGGTCGGCGCCAACGGCTCGGGCAAGACCTCCCTGTTGCGGATGATTGCAGGGCTGCTGGCGGTTGGGGGCGGATCGATCGCTCTCGAAGGCGGCGCAAGCGAGCTGACGATTGCTGAACAGTCGCATTATCTCGGCCACCGGGATGCGCTGAAGCCTGCGTTGAGCGTTATCGAGAACCTGGCGTTCTGGCGTGATTTTCTCGGCGGTGAGGCCAACGACGCGATGGAAAGCCTTGCCACAGTCGGGCTTGATCACGTGGTGTATCTGCCCGCAGCGTATTTGTCCGCGGGCCAACGTCGGCGGCTTTCGCTGGCCCGGTTGCTTACGATCCGCCGCCCAATCTGGTTGCTGGACGAGCCGATAAGCACGCTGGATGCCCCCGGGGCCGGCATGTTCTCGAACCTGATGAGTGATCATCTGCGCCGCGGCGGCCTGATCATTGCCGCGACTCACGGTCCGCTCGGAATTGCTGCGAGCGAACTGCCGATCGGCGCCTCGCCATGATCGCGCTCGCGGCACTGATCGGGAGAGATATCAGAATAGCGGTGCGCGTCGGGGGCGGCGCGCTGATAGGAGTGTTGTTTTTCCTGTGCGTGGTGGTGCTGATGCCCTTTGCGGTCGGGCCCGACCTGAAGCTCCTAGCGCGGCTCGGACCGGCTATCCTCTGGCTCGGCGCGCTGCTTGCGAGCCTGCTGACGCTGGACCGGCTGTTCATGGCCGACAATGACGACGGCTCGCTCGACCTGATTGTAATGGGGCAGACTCCGCTGGAACTTGCGTGCGCCGCCAAGGCGGTAGCCCATTGGCTTGTCGCCGGAGTGCCCCTCGTGATCGCGACCCCCGTGCTGGGGCTGCTGTTGAACCTTGATGCTCTGCCGACTGCTGTAGTCGCCCTTAGCCTGCTGGCGGGAACGCCGGCCCTGACGTTTACAGGCATGATCGGCGCTGCATTGGCAGTCACCCTGCATCGCGGCGGCTTGTTGATGGCGGTGTTGGTGCTGCCGCTTTCGATTCCAGTGCTGATCTTCGGGGTGGCCGCCTCGGAGGCGGCAATAACCGGATTGTCATTTGCCGCGCCGTTTTCGATCTTGTGCGCACTGTCGCTCGCCAGCTTGGTCATTGGGCCGTTCGCCGCTGCAGCCAGCCTGCGGCACGGTCTGGATTGATCCTGGACTGAAGCCAGGGTGACAACGATCAACTCTCGCGGAGCACTTTCACTCCGATTGCCTGCAGCGACCACGACCATTAACAGGATGCCATGACGCTGATCGATCTCGCCAACCCGACCCGATTCATGACGTTGAGCGCGCGCATCCTGCCTTGGCTTGCAGCTTTGACCGCGATTGTACTGGTGATCGGAGTGTACCAATCGGCCACGGCGCCGGACGACTACCAGCAGGGCGCCACCGTGAAGATCATGTTCATTCACGTTCCGAATGCGTGGCTATCGATGTTTGTCTGGGGCGTGATGAGCGTGGCCGCGCTGGGGACGCTGGTATGGCGGCATCCGCTCGCGGATGTTGCCGCCAAAGCCGCCGCCCCGATCGGCGCCTGCTTTACATTCCTGGCGCTGGTGACCGGCTCTCTGTGGGGGCGGCCGATGTGGGGCACCTATTGGGAATGGGATGCACGGCTGACATCGGTTCTGATCCTGTTCCTGATGTATCTCGGCCTGATCGCACTCTGGCGCGCGGTCGAAGATCCTTCCCGCGCGGCCCGCGCCGCGGCGGTGCTGACGCTGGTCGGGGCCATCAACCTGCCGATCATCAAGTTCTCTGTGGACTGGTGGAACACCCTGCACCAACCGGCATCGGTGTTGCGCGCGGGTGGCCCCGCGCTTGACCGCGCTTTTCTGATTCCGCTGCTGGTCATGGCGATAGCATTCTCGCTGTTGTTCCTCACCCTGCATCTGGCTGCGATGCGCAACGAGATCCTGCGCCGTCGCGTCCGTTCTTTGCAACTGCTGCAGGCCAGCCGGGCGGAGGCATGATCGCGATGTCGCTTGGCCCCTACGCAGCCTTCATCGTGACAGCCTATCTTCTGGTCACTGCGGTTGTGCTCACCTTGATAGCCTGGATTACGTTCGACTATCGCCGCCAGCAGCGACGCCTCCGCGAGTTGGACGCCGCCGGAATCCTCAGGCGCTCCGGGCGCGGCGCGACGGATATCGGATGAGCGAGCCCTTGACCAGCGACACTCAACCGCGGCGCCGGTCGTGGCCGATGGCGTTGCCGCTGATGGCGTTTGCGGCGTTGGCCGCTCTGTTCTGGTACCGACTCGGCACCGGCGATCCCTCGAGCATCCCTTCGGCCCTGATAGGCCGTCCAGCGCCGCAAATCGCTCTACCGGCCTTGCCGGGACTCACTGCCGACGGCTCTCCGGTACCTGGGCTCGATCCCGCGGCGTTCAAAGGCCACGTCAGCATCGTCAACGTGTGGGCTTCATGGTGCGTGCCGTGCCACGATGAAGCACCGTTGTTACTGGCGCTCAGCCGCGACAAGCGGCTGCAATTGGTCGGCATCAATTACAAGGACGCGGCGGATAACGCACGCCGCTTTCTCAGCCGTTACGGCAACCCCTACGCCATCGTAGGCGTGGACGCCAACGGCCGCGCCGCAATCGAATGGGGCGTCTATGGCGTGCCGGAAACCTTCATCGTCGGCCGCGAAGGCACCATCGTCTACAAGATGGTCGGCCCGGTGACGTCGGAAAATATTGGCAGCGTGCTTAAGGTCGAGATCGACAAGGCCCTGAATGCCGGCTCGTGAGCCCCATGCACTTGCCGCATTTCGCCCAGCGCAACGCGGCGCCGACAATGTGCTTCGCCGCCAGATAATTGTTTGCTTTTATCTGCCGTTCATTTGACAGCCATGGCGCGGCCACGAATTCAACGATAGCTTGGTCGAGTACTTAATCAGTCCTGGGAGGGACATACCAAATGCGTCATTTCACGCTCGCTTCAATGGTTGCCGCCGCACTCGTCCTTGGCTTGCTTACCGCCTCGCCCACGATCGCGCAGACGCCGCAGCCCGCAACCAAATCCGACAAGATGGCGCCGGCGCCTAAAGCCGACACCAAGATGGCCCCGGCAGCCAAGCCCGACCTGATCGACATCAATTCCGCAAGCGCCGAACAACTCGACGCGTTGCCGGGGATCGGCAAGGCCTATTCGGCTGCCATCATCAAAGGCCGGCCGTACAAGGGCAAGGACGAACTGGTGCAGAAGAACATCGTGCCGCAGAAGACCTACGACAGCATCAAGGACAAGGTCATAGCCAAGCAGAAGTGAGCGGCTGTCATTCTGCAGAACGGCGAAGGTAGCTCTACCGCATCGGCGCACCGCGCCGGTGCGTTTGACTTTAGTGCTTCGAAATGTCGCCCGCCTCGGCTTCACTGGTTTCCAGCGATGCCGGCTCGAGATGGTAGCGCTTGCTGAGCGGCATTTGCGCGATTGCAAACCCCATGGTCAGCGGGATCACGCCGAACGCCTTGAACGCGACCCAGAAATCGGTGCTCTGAGTGCGCCAGATGATTTCGTTCAAGACCGCCATCCCGAGGAAGAACAACGCCCAGCGCATGGTGAGGATGCGCCAGCCCTGCGGCGTGAGATTGAACATCTGATCGAACATGATTGCGATAAAGGAGCGGCCGAACAACAGGCCGCCGCCGAGGATAGCGGCGAACAGGCCGTAGATGATGGTCGGTTTGATCTTGATGAAGGTTTCATCGTGCAGCATCAAGGTCAGCGTGCCGAACACGATCACGATAACGCCCGTGACCAACGCCATGATGGGTACATGCCGCACCACGACATAGGAGGCGATCATCGCCGCCACGATCGCCACCATGAACGCGCCGGTGGCGACGAACAGATTGAACTTGGCATTGGCGATGAAGAACACCAGCAGCGGCCCGAGTTCGGTAGCGAGCTTGAACACTGGATGCGGCGTGGTCTTGTCCATTCACTCAGTTCCTGCGATCGCGTGCGCGAAGTCACGCGCGGTGAACGGGGCGAGATCATCGACTGCTTCGCCTACTCCGATGAAGTGCACCGGCAGCTTGTGCTTTTCAGCCAACGCCACCAGAATTCCGCCGCGCGCGGTACCGTCAAGTTTCGTCATCACCAGGCCGGTCACGCCGGCGGTACGATGAAACGCCTCGACTTGCGATAGTGCATTTTGTCCCACCGTGGCGTCCAGCACCAGCAGCACCGCATGCGGCGCGGAGGCATCGACCTTCTTGATGACGCGAACCACTTTTTCCAGCTCGTTCATCAGTTCGGCCTTGTTCTGAAGACGGCCGGCGGTATCGACCAGCAGCACGTCGAAGCCGCCCTCGCGCGCGCCGGTGAGCGCGTTGAAGGCGAGGCTCGCGGCGTCAGAACCCTGCGCGCCCGCTATTACCGGCGATTTGGTGCGTTCACCCCAGATCTGCAATTGCTCGATAGCCGCCGCGCGGAAGGTATCGCCTGCCGCCAGCATCACCTTGCGGCCTTCGGCCCCGAGTTTGGCGGCGAGTTTGCCGATGGTGGTGGTCTTGCCCGAACCGTTGACGCCCACCACGAGGATCACGAACGGTTTTTTGGTCGGATCGATCGCCAGCGGTTTGGCAACGGGCGCAAGCACCTTCTCGACTTCGGTGGCCACAACGGCCTTGACCTCATCCTCCGTGATCGACTTGTCGTAGCGGCCAACGCCGACGGCCGCCGAAATCCGTGCCGCCACCTCGGTTCCCAAATCGGCCCGCAACAGCACGTCCTCGATGTCGTCCAGCATCGCGCGGTCGAGCTTGCGTTTGGTGACGAGATCGGCCACCGCGGTCCCAAGCGAACTCGACGTGCGTTTGAGTCCACTGGACAGCCGTCGCCACCAACTCAGCTTGGTGTTTTCCGCGGTCGTATCGTTCATGCCGGTGTGTTAGCGGTTTCGCGTCATGAGCGAAAGTCTTGAGGGCATGATCAAGTTCCGAACTCTGCACCGGCAAAGACCAGCATCGCGGCGCAGATCATCCGGGCTCCCGGGGGTGCCCTGCCGTTGAAATCAGGCCTGCTTTTAAGCCGCGCGTACCTGCTGCAGGAAAGCATCTACCTGATGCGTCAGGGTGTCGCCGTTTTTCGCCAGTTGATCCGCCGCGTTAAGCACCTGGGCCGCCGCCGATCCGGTTTGCTGAGCGGCCTGCTTGACGCCTGCGATGTTCGATGACGCCTCGGATGTTCCGCGCGCCGTCTCTTGCACACTGCGTGCGATCTCCTGCATCGACGCGCCCTGCTCCTCAACAGCCGAGGCGATCGTGGCGGCGGTCTCGCTGATCCGTTCGATCGTATTGGTGATACCGAGTATCGAGTGCGCCGAGATCTCACTGGCTTCCTGGATCGACTTGATCTGGGATGCGATCTCATCGGTCGCGCGTGCGGTCTGTTCGGCCAACGCCTTGACTTCGGAGGCGACCACCGCAAACCCCCTGCCCGCATCGCCGGCGCGTGCCGCCTCGATGGTGGCATTGAGCGCGAGCAGATTGGTTTGCCCGGCAATGTCGGCGATGATCTTCACCACGTCGCCGATTTTTTGCGCGGCTTCGGTCAAACCCTTGACCTGCTCGTTGGACAAGTTGGCCTGGGCCACCGCCTCGCTGATCATGTGATTCGACTGAGTGACCTGATTGCCAATCTCCCGGGTCGAGACCGAAAGCTCGTCGGCCGCGGCCGCGACTGCCTGGACGTTCTGCAGCGCCTCGTCCGATGAGGCCGCAACGCTCGTTGTCCGCTGCGTTGTTTCCTCCGCGGTTGAGGCCAGCCCTTCGGCGGACGCCCGCATCTCCACGGCGGCGGTATGGACCGACTGAACGACACTTTTGATAGTGGCCTCGAACGTGTCGGCCAACTCCACGATGCCGCGCCGCTTTTCGGCCTGCGCCTGCGCCTCCTTTTCTGCGGACTGCGCTTGCAGACCCTGGTTCTCCAGCATGGATTTCCTGAACACTTCCGTCGCGCGCGCCATTTCGCCGATCTCGTCGCGACGGCTGCGCCCGGAGATATCGAGATCCAGGCGACCGTCTGACATCGAGGCCATCGCATTCGATAGCGCGGCGATCGGCACGACAATGGAACGCGAAGTCAAGACGGCGAGAACGACGGCGATGATCATGCTGAACACCAGCATCGCGAACACGATCGCGAACATAGCCTCGGTATTTTGCTGAGCATCGTTGGCACCCGACTTCAGTTGGTCGATCTGGCGATCGAGGAGGCCGACACCTCCGCCTTCCAGCAATTTCGCCAGCCGGTCGGCGACCGGCGCTGCGGTCCTCGTCAACTGTTGCAGCGGAATGTTCCACGCATCCGTCTGACGGATCGCCATGATCTTGTCGACTTGCTCGCGCATTTCGGCGCGGAGCGTCTCGATTGGTGGAAGCCGTTCCCGCTGTTCCGACGTCATGTCATCGCCCGCGCGCTTTAGCTGCTCAAGACCGCGCGTGGCGTTGGCCCAGGCGTCTTCGAACGCCTTTTTTGCCGCGGAATCGGCAGCGACCAGAAACGCACGAAGTGCCGAGCCCGCACTGGCCGTGTTAGCGCGGAGGTCGGCCATGTAGCGCAGATGCAGCGCGGTACCGTCAGACCGGGAGGTTTCGGCCTCCATCAACGCGGTTGCTTCTGCGAAGTGCTTCTGAAGCCGGGGCGCCAATTGGGTGTTCACCATCTGGGTGGCAGGTAACGCTTCTGCGGTGCCGACCGTGCGCTCGATCTCCTCTTGAATTGTCTTCAGTTGTCCAAGCTGGGCGCGGATATCGACCCAGGTCGCGCGGTCTTGCTGGTTGGGAAATGACGCAGCAACTTCATCAAGCCGCGACGTCGCGTCCGCCAGGGCCTTCCAGGTCGCCGCTCGTTGAGCCTTGAACTCTGCCCCGCCAGTCAGCACCACCCCGCGGGTGTCCGCCATCGACAAGTGGATATTCTTTGTAAGCTGGGACACGACGACAGTGGCAGGTACGTACAACTGGGTAATCTGATTGATCGAAGCCGCGAGCTTCTGCTTCTGGACGTAGACCGTTCCGCACACTGCCGCCAGTATCAGGCCAATGATGCAGAAGCTGGCAATCAGGCGCCCCCTGATGCGGAGTAGACCGTTCATTTTCATGGAGCGACCCTCGATGCTGTGCCGTCCCGGCAGCATGAATTGCCGACAGCGTTCGATGCAGGATTCAACAGGGCATTGGTGTTCTTCACGTTAATCGAACGAGCGACCGATCCGTACTACGACGGAAGTGGCAGCGATATTTGTCACCAGCAGCGGTTGAGGTGACCAGTAAGCTCGATTGATGCCGCCGGCGCAGTTCGTGTTTTCGCATAGTACCGTTGGTGCCGGGTGTGTTAGCGGTTTCGAGATGAGCGAAAGTCTGGACCGAGTTACCGAAGTTCCCGAGTTGAGCGGCGATGAAATCCAGAGCCGCGTGCTCCATCGCGACGGACTGATGCTGGTGATCGACAAGCCCGCGGGCTTGCCGGTCCATCGCGGCCCCAAGGGCGGCGCCAATCTCGAATCCTCGTTCGACGCGCTGCGGTTCGGCCTGCCGCGTCCGCCGGTTCTGGCGCATCGGCTTGATCGCGACACCTCCGGCTGCCTGGTGCTGGGTCGCCATCGCAAGGCGACGGCGGCGCTGGGGCTGTTGTTCAAGCATGGCAGGATCGCCAAGACCTACTGGGCGGTGGTCGAAGGCGGCCCGCCCGAGGATGCCGGCACCATCGACATGCCGCTCGGCAGGCTCAACGCGGAGCGCGGCTGGTGGCAGAAGCCGGATCCCGCGGGGCAGTCGGCGGTCACCAACTGGAAGGTACTTGGACGCGGCGACGGCCTAAGCTGGCTCGCACTTGAACCAGTGACCGGCCGGACCCATCAATTGCGCGTGCACGCCGCCGCGATGGGCTGGCCGATCGTCGGTGACAACATCTACGGCAACGGTCCGCGTTTCGGCGAACCGCGCCTGCATCTGCATTCCCGCGAGATCGTGATCCCGATCTCCAGGAACAAGGAGCCGGTGCGGGTAGTGGCGCCGGCGCCCGCGCATTTGCAGGAACGGCTCCGCACCTGCGGGTGGAACGGGCACTAACGCCTCACACTGTCAGCCGCCCGTGATGATGACCCGAAATGGCAACCGCTCGCACCGCGCCGGGCGTCTCGCCGCGCATGTCCACGGGAATGAAATGCTCGGTGCGGCCCTGCGTGGCACTCTCGATCAGCACCTGCCGCGTGCGGCCGCATTCCGAGACAAGCCGCCGCCGCAACGCGGCCTCGCCGGTCGCGCGCAGCCGCTTGGCCCGCTCGCGAATTGCATTAGCCGGAACTTGCGGCATCCGGGCCGCCGGCGTCCCCGGCCGGGGCGAATAGGGAAATACATGGAGCAAGGTGAGACCGCACTCGTCCACCAGCTCCTGCGAACGCGCGAACATCTCCTCCGTCTCCGTCGGGAAGCCCGCGATGATGTCGGCGCCGAGCGCGATGTCCGGCCGCAATCGCCGCACTTGCGCGCAGAATTCAACTGCCTGCTTGCGGGAATGCCGCCGCTTCATCCGCTTCAGCACAAGATCGTCACCCGACTGCAGCGACAGATGCAGATGCGGCATCAACCGCTCGTCATCGGCAACCGCATCGAGCAGATCGCGATCGGCCTCGACCTGATCGATCGACGATATCCGCAACCGTTTCATTTCCGGCACATGCCGCAGTATCTGTTTTACGAGTTGGCCCAGCTTCGGTGCGCCCGGCAGGTCGGCGCCGTAACTGGTGAGATCGACACCGGTCAGCACGATCTCGGCGTGGCCATGTTCTGTCAAAGCCCGGACCTGCGCGACCACCGCGCCCATCGGCACCGAGCGCGAGTTTCCACGTCCATAAGGGATGATGCAGAACGTGCAGCGATGATCGCAGCCATTCTGCACCTGCACGAATACCCGGGGCAGACCCGTCTGATATCCCTCCAGCAGATGTGGCGCCATCTCGGTAACGCTCATGATGTCGCCGACCGCGATCTTTTCGCTGCCGTCAACCGCGAAGTTCGTCGGCCCTTCGAGCGCGCTGCGAGCCGCGCGCCAGGCGTCGGTTCGCATCTTGTCATCGTTGCCGAGCACACGATCGACCTCCGGCATCCGCGCGAACATCTCGGGCTGGGTCTGCGCCGCGCAGCCGGTGACCACGATGCGCAACTCCGGCCGCTCTCGCTTCAGGCGGCGAATGGATTGTCGCGCTTGCGCGACGGCTTCGTTGGTGACCGCGCAACTGTTGATGACGATGGCATCGGTGAGCCCGGCGCTCTCGGCTTTGCGCGCGATCACCTCCGATTCAAATGCGTTCAGGCGGCAACCAAAGGTGACGATCTCGACGCTCACGTCAGGCGACCGAGGCAAACAACGCAGGATCGAAGCGGCCTTCATACTCGAAGGTAGCTGTGCCGGTCATCAACACGTGCTCGTCACCGGCGCGCCATTCGATGGTGAGTTCGCCGCCGGGCGATGCGATCCGAACCACGCGGTTGACCCGCTTCAGCCGGACAGCCGCCACGGCGGTCGCGCACGCCGCCGAGCCGCAGGCTTTTGTCAGTCCTGCCCCGCGCTCCCAGGTGCGGATCGTGATGTGATCGCGATCGACGATGTGCGCCAGCGTGATGTTGGCGCGCTCGGGAAAGATCGGATGATTCTCCAGCAGCGGCCCGAAGCGGCCAAGGTCGTAGGCGTTGACGTCATCGACCCAGAAAATCGCATGCGGGTTGCCCATGTTGACCGCCGAAGGCGTGTGCAACACCGGCGCATCGATCGGACCGATCTGCAATTCAATCGAGCGGGTGTCGCGAAACTCCTCGGCCAGCGGGATATCCTGCCAGCCGAATTTCGGCGGTCCCATGTCCACGGTGTAAACACCCGCCGGGCCTTCCCAGCAATTCAACAGCCCGGCTTTGGTCTCGAAGGTGGCGGCGGTCTGGCCGGTAGCCTCGAACAACCGTCGCGCCACGCAGCGCATGCCGTTGCCACAGGCGGCGACTTCCGATCCGTCGTTATTGTAGATGCGGATAAACGCCTCGGTGCCCTTGGCGCGGGGCGGCTGCAGCACCATCAACTGATCGAACGGCACGCCGGCCGGCGAGGCCACCGCGCGCGCGTCTTCGGAGGTGACCGCCGCCGGCGAACCGCGAAGATCGACCACGACAATCTCATTGCCGATGCCGTTCATCTTCGCAAAGGCGTGGTCGGCGAGAGCGCTCATGGAATTTCCCGAATTGTGCGCGTCTTATATGGCGAATGGCAGCGGATTGGCCAGTACCGTGAACCCGTTTCGGAGCGCCCGGCCGCAACCGCCGCCCCATGACGAAAGGCTGCCATGCATGTTAGCATGGTCCGGCTTTGCCGGGGTAAACGGGACACCGGGCGGGCGCACTCGCGAACGAGGCCTGGAGAACACCCATGAATTGCCGCCGCTTGCTTCCCACCGCAGTGATCCCGATCGTGATTTCCTTGTGCGTTGTGAACGCGCTGGCGCAATCGCCGGCCGCACCCGCCTCGCCCGCCAACCCGCCGCCGGCTCCGGCGAGCCCTCCGGCGGCTCCGGCCAGCCCGCCTGCCGCTGCTGACACTCCGGCCACGCCTCCGGCGGCTCCGCCGGTGCAGGCCGCAGATCCCTTTGGCGAGCAGATCATGCTTGAGCCGAAGGCAGTGGTCGTCGCTAAAGGCACCGCTAACTGGGATTCGGCGTTCGATACGCTGATCGATTCCTTCAAGTCATTATCGGCGTTGCTCGACAAGCAGGGGATCAAGCCCGCAGGCAACGTGATGGTGGTCTATACGGCAACCGACGATACCGGCTTCACCTACCTGGCGGAAATTCCGGTCGAACAGGAGCCGAAGAACCTGACCAAGGAGATGAGCATGGGCAAGTCGCCCGACGGCAAGGCGCTGAAGTTCGTCCATCGCGGTTCTTACGACAACATGGACAACACTTATGAGGCGATCACCAATCATCTCGACGACAAGAAGCTCGAGGCCAAGGACACCTTCATCGAGGAATACATCACCGATCCGCTGAAGACCGCCGAGGACAAGCTCATCATCAACGTCTACGTGCCGCTTAAATGAGCTTGATGAAGCATCGCCCTCCTGTCCTCTCCGCCATCATCGGCGTTACGCTGCTCGCAACCACGGCGGTGGCGGAGACGCCGCTCCCGAGTGCGATTACTGTCAGCGGCGAGGCTACAGTCTCGGTCGCGCCCGATCTGGCGCAGATCGATGCCGGGATCACCTCCGACGCCAAGACCGCGCGGGAGGCGTCCGAAGCCAACAATGCGGCGATGGGCAAAGTGCTGCTCGCCTTGAAGGGAGCCGGCGTTCCCGAAAGCGACTACCAAACCTCGCGGCTGTCGTTGCAGCCGCAATACGCGCCTAATCGCGCCGGACCGTCGCCCATCGTCGGCTACCGCGCCAGCAACCGGGTGACGGTTCGAGTTCGCGACGTGACCAGGCTCGCGGGCGTGATCGACACGCTGGTCGGCGCGGGCGCAAACGATATCGGCGGCATCGGGTTTTCCGTGTCCAACGTGTCCAAGCTGCTGGACGGCGCCCGCGAACAGGCGCTTGCGGACGCGCGCCGCAAGGCGGAGATCTACGCCAGGGCCGCCGGCGTCACCTTGGGCGAACCGCTCAGCATCTCGGAGGAAGGTAATGCCGGTCCGACGCCCTATCGCAAGGTAGCGGCGGGCATGGCGGTGTCCGCAACTCCGGTGGCGCAGGGCGAAGAAACCCTTGCCGTGACCGTGAGCGTCTCCTGGGCGATCAAGCAGGCGCAATGAACTCAGCACCTGCGCAGCCTGGATGACCTGTTTTCAAACAGCTGAACATCGTGAGGAGATGCACGTCCGCGATCTCGCGGCGTGAAACGCCCGAGCCGTGTCATACATTCTTCGGCCCCTAAGGGCGTGGGGAATGCCGGGCGCCTAACGCACCCACAGCCTCGCGTGCAAAAATTGGAAAAGCACACGAGCGTCATCACCACAGGTTCGCCGGATCACCCGGCATTCCCGCACGCAATGGGTTTAACGGTTTCCTTTGCGCTCTCCTCGGTGACCGGGCTTTTTTGCCACCGTCGCCTGCGGTTTGTCTCCGCAAACTTGACGCCAGCGTCGGGGCGTCAGGACCACACAACTTCGCCGTCCGCGTCAGCGCGTTTCGTCAAGCGCGCCGCCCGCGTCCACTGCATCCCGCACCAACGTCCGTGACGATCGCGAAACGCCCCTCCAGAGGGACGGGATGGCCGCGGATATATCGGTGATTTGCGGCAAACGCGAAGCATTATCTTTTTGCAGACAGGACTGGACAGGCCAAATCAGATTGAACCGGTTGAGCAAATTGGCTTGTACGCGCAGGCGTCGCCGCCACATCGCGCGCGCGGTCGTCGGCTATTTTCATGTGCCCGAGCGTCGGCGGACTGTCGCTTCCAACGGCGCGCCTCCGCATCAGAGTTCGAACACCTGGCCGGGCTTGAGCGCGACAAAGCGATCGTGGGGAAGCTTGGATTCATCGAGCGCGGCGGCAAGGGCGACGACCGGCGCGTCGATGGCTTCGTCGGTCAGTTGAAATGTGCCGTGGTGATGGGCGAGCGCCTGCTCGGCGCCGCAATCGGCCAACGCCTTCACCGCGTCCGACGGATTCATGTGCTGATCCCGCATGAACCAGCGCGGTTCATAGGCCCCGATCGGCAGGATCGCGAGACGTAGCGGCCCGTGCGCCTGGCTGACGCTGCGGAAATGCTTGCCGTCGCCGTAACCGGAATCGCAGACGATGTAGATTTTTCCCGCCGGGGTCTCCAGCACAAAGCTTGCCCATAGCGCCCGGTTGCGATCGAACAGGCCGCGCGCGCTCCACTGCCGGGTCGGCACCAGCGTCACCGCGACGCCGCCGCCGAGTTCGACCCGCTCGTGCCAGTCGAATGCTTCGGCACGGATTGCATCGTCGGCGCTACGCATGGTCAGATCATTGCCGAGCGGCGTGATCACGCGCGGAGAGAATTTCGCCGACAGGTCTGACAGCGTCGCGAGATCGAGATGGTCGTAATGGCCATGCGACACCAGCGCGATGTCGATCGCAGGCAGCGCATCGAAGGAGATACCGGGGTCGTTGTGGCGCTTCGGCCCGGCGAAGGCGAAAGGCGAGGCGCGCATCGACCACATGGGATCGATCAGGATGTTCAGCCCCGAAGTCTGGACCAGCCAGCTCGCATGCCCGACAAAGGAAAGTCGCACATTCGCGCCGTTAACCCGCGCCGGCGGCGTGTCGGCGTGGGGACTCGCCGCCCATTCCGGCCAAGCCTGCCGCTGCCGGCCGGGCCCGAATTGCCAGCGGAGGACTTGCCGGATCGATTTGGGCGGCACTCCATCGGGATCAAAGAATTGGGTTCCGTCGAAATGGTCCGAGAGCGGGCCGGAATAGCTTTTCGTGCGGTAGGTCCAGGCGGGCAGACCAACCAAAGCGGCGACCCCCGAGAGCAATCCGAAAAAGCGGCGACGGGTGATTTTCATGGCCCAATTCGCCTCCAAAACAGCGGATTCGGCAAGAGACCAGCCGATCTTTGTTTTACGAAAACCTGTTTGGCCCGACTTTCCTTGACTTTTAGGGGGTACGGGGCTTTAACGCCCGCAATCCTCGGAAAGACGTTCTTTTCGACCCGCCGCCCAGCCCCTGAGGCCGGAGGTCAACGCCCGACAGCGCGATGCGCCCTCGGGCGCAAAGGTGTTTGGAATATTATCTTCTCCCTCGCCCCGCTCTTGAAGGGGTCGAGACGAGCGAAGCTCGCTCTTGGAGGATCGGGGTGAGGGGTTGTTTCAACAGGCAC